>CAYQVA010000030.1:2851-12139 GCA_964420815.1 uncultured Anaerolineae bacterium | reverse complement strand
TGAGTGACATCGCCTCCATGGGGGGGATCCCAAAACACGCCTGGGTCTCCCTGGCCCTCCCCTCGGACACCGCTGTGGAGTACGTGGATGCCCTCTACGAGGGGATGAAGGAGGAGACAGGTCGCTTTGGAGTGAACATCGTGGGCGGCAACATGGCCCATATGCCCGACAGGTTGATGGTTGATACCTTCATTCTGGGGGAAGTCGAGCCGGACCTCCTGCTCTTGCGCTCTGGAGCTAGGCCTGGGGACTTGATCCTGGTCACCGGCGAGTTAGGGGACTCCGCAGCGGGGTTGACCTTGCTCCTCGATCCAGCCGTGAGCTGTGAGGAAGCCTACGCGAAGAAGGCCATGGAGGCGCATTTCACCCCGACCCCTCGCCTCGAGGAGGGGAGGGCCATCGCCCAATCGAGAGCGGCCACCGCCATGATAGATCTGAGCGATGGCCTGGCCAGCGACATAACCCGCATCTCCGAGGCCAGCGATGTGGGGGCAAGGATCTGGGCGGCTGAGATCCCCATCTCCGCGGCGACGAGGAGGATAGCTGAGCTGGCCCATAAGGACCCTCTGGAGCTGGCCATCTTCGGCGGCGAGGATTACGAACTGCTCTTCACCGCCCCGCCGGAGAGGGCGGAGGAGCTGGCCGCTGCTGTGGAGAGGGAGACGGGGACGCCGGTCTCCATCGTGGGGGAGATAGTCCCTGCCAGCGAGGGGAGGCGCTTGGTTCTGGAGGACGGAAGGGTCGTTCCCTTGGAGGCGATGGGCTGGGATCACTTCAGGAGGTAGGAGGATGAGGAAGGCTTTGACCATAGCTGGTTCGGATTCCGGCGGTGGGGCTGGGATCCAGGCTGATCTGAAGACCTTCGCCGCCCTGGGCGTCTACGGGATGAGCGCCCTCACCGCCATCACCGCCCAGAACACGGTGGGGGTTCAGGGGGTCTTCGAGCTGCCGGCCGACTTCGTCGGCTTGCAGATAGACTCCGTAGTGAGCGACATCGGGGTGGACGCCGTCAAGACGGGTATGCTCTCCAACGCGGAGATCATCGCCGTTGTGGCAGCCAAGGTGAGGGAGCACGACCTTCCCAACCTGGTGGTTGACCCGGTGATGATCGCCAAGAGCGGCGCCCCCCTCCTCCGGGAGGAGGCACGAGATGCCCTGGTGAGCGAGCTCCTCCCCCTGGCCATGGTGCTCACGCCGAACCTGCATGAGGCCAGGGTGCTCTCGGGGATGGACATCGAGAACCTGGAGGATATGAAGAAGGCGGCCCGGGCCATCCACGAGTTGGGGCCCCAGAATGTGGTGGTCAAGGGAGGGCACCTTCCCGGCTCGGAGGAGAGCATTGACATCCTATACGATGGCCGCGATTTCATTGAGTTCACCGCCCCGCGGGTCGAGACGAAGAACGACCACGGCACCGGCTGCACCTTCGCCTCGGCCATCGCCGCGGGGCTGGCCAGGGGGCAGGATGTTCGCGAGGCGGTGAAGGGGGCTAAGGAGTTCGTGACCATGGCCCTGCGGCATTCCCTGGACATCGGCCACGGCCATGGGCCCACCAACCACTTCGCCCTCCTCTATCAGAAGGCCGCAATGGATCTCCTCTAGGAGCGCGTCAGTAGGCTTTGGCGAAGAGGGCCTTCTCCCTCGCCTCCTTGCCGCAATATATGCACTTGCCGATATCTTCCTCCTGGTCAAGGGGGATGCAGCGGATGGTGGCTTTAGTCTCCTCCTTGATGGCCGCTTCACATTCGCTCGAGCCGCACCAGTGAGCGTAGATGAAGCCGCCTTTCCCCTCGATGATCCGCTTAAACTCCTCGTAGTCGTCTATGTCGTAGGAGTTCTCATCGAGGAAGCGCTTCGCTCGCCGGAGGAGGCTCTTTTGGATATCCTCCAGGAGGTCGTGGATGCGCTGGGCCAAAACCTCTTGGGCGACAACGACCTTCTCGCCTGTGTCCCGTCGGGCCAGGACCACTTGCCCCTCGGCTACGTCCCTGGGCCCGATCTCCACCCGCAGGGGCACGCCCCTCATCTCCCACTCGTTGAACTTCCAGCCGGGAGAATACTCCTCGCGGTCGTCCACTTTATAGCGCAGCGCCTCGCCGAAGCTTTCGGTGATCCCCTTTGTCGCCGCTAGGACCTGCTCCCTCTCCTCATTGCTTGTCCAAATGGGGATAACGATAACCTGGATGGGGGCCAGTCTGGGCGGCAGGATCAGGCCCTGGTCGTCGCCATGGACCATGACTATCGCCCCTATCAGGCGGGTGGTCACTGCCCAACTGGTCGTCCAGACGTACTGTAAGGTGTTGTTCTGATCCAGATATTTGATATCGAAGGCGCGGGCGAAGTTCTGTCCCAGGAAATGGGAGGTGCCGGCCTGCAGGGCCCACTTGTTGCCCATCATGGCCTCGATGGTGTAGCTGGTCACCGCCCCGGCGAACTTCTCGCTCTCGCTCTTGCGGCCTTTGATCACCGGGATGGCAACGTCGTTCTCCATAAAGTCGGCATAGATCTCAAGTATGCGCCGGGTTTCTTCCTCTGCTTCCTCGGCTGTGGCGTGAGCGGTGTGCCCTTCCTGCCAGATGAACTCGGTGGTGCGCAGGAAGAGGCGGGGGCGCTTCTCCCAGCGGACCACGTTGCACCACTGGTTGATGAGGATGGGAAGGTCACGCCAACTGCGTATCCATTTGGCGTACATGTAGCCGATGATCGTTTCCGATGTGGGGCGCACAACCAGTGGCTCTTCCAACTCCTTGCCGCCGCCGTGTGTGACCACCGCCAGCTCTGGGGAGAAGCCCTTCACGTGTTCGGCCTCCTTCTCGATGAAGCTCTGGGGGATGAAGAGGGGGAAGTAGGCGTTCACATGGCCAGTGGCCTTGAGGCGACGATCCACCTCTGCCTTGATGTTCTCCCAGAGGGCGTAGCCGTAAGGGCGGATGACCATGCAACCCTTTACCGGGGCATAGTCGGCCAACTCCGCCCGCTGGACGATGTCAGTGTACCAGCGGGAGTAGTCCTCGCTGCGTGGGGTAATCTTCTCAGCCATAGTTCTCCTCCTACTCGATACAAGAACACCTCGTCCCTAAGGACGAGGTGTTCGTTCCCCGTGGTACCACCTTAGTTGGCTGCTAGCAGCCCACTCAGTCGGTATTAACGAGATGTCTCTCCGTTAGCAAGAAGTCTCTCTGTTTGCATCCCCTCCATCTATGCATTCTTTCACATCTCTGAGAGACATTTCGTTAACTGGATACCGTTCCTTGCGATAACGGGAGGAATCCGGCTAAGCTTAACGGCTTTCGTGTCTTTCGCGATCGCCTTTTCGCTCGCAGCTCCTGGGCGGGTTCGGTGCAGCTTTGATGCCAGTTCTCACCTAACGAGAATTCTCTCCGTCTACTTACGGAGTTTTGCATCCCCTTATGCTTCCTCTCATAGTTTGCGGAGAGGCTTCTCGTTATTCCTGGCTCTCTGTGATCTTCGCCTCGCACCTACTATTCCCATTCACCGCTTTTCTTGCTATCTTGGCTTTTTTCTCAGAGTTGCTGGTTCTAACGGGAGGCTTCGCCGCCCGCTAAAACCTCTTTTTGTTATTAGAATATAGCACAGATTTAACGATTTGTCAAGCTCGACAAAAGGAATTTCAGGGTTTTTGCAGCGCCAATTGAAGGTTGTGCCAAAACTTCCGAAGTCTTTCTTGGGAATCCTGAGCGGAATTTCAACAAGGAGCAAGCAGTTCTTCGATCTCGCCGTAAAGCTCATTGAAGCCAAGGATCCTATAACCCTCCTCCCAACGCAGCTTCGCCTCCACTCCCTCCTTCTCGAGCGTGCGCCTACTGATGGTGAGACGCAATGGTATCCCGATCAGATCGGCGTCGTTGAACTTGACCCCGGCGCTCCCGTCACGGTCGTCGTAGAGGACCTCGAAACCCCTGGCTTGGAGCTCAGCGTAGAGCCCCTCCGCTGCCTCTACGACCCTCTGGTCGTTCATACCTAGGGCCACCAAGTGGATCCGATAGGGGGCGACGGATAGGGGCCAGATGATGCCTTTATCATCGTGATGCTGCTCGACGATGGCGGCCATCAACCTGCTGATGGCGATGCTATAGTGACCCATGACCAAGGGCCTCTCCTGGCCATCGCGTCCCAGGAATGTCGCCCCCAAAGCCCGGCTATACTCGGTGCCCAGCTTAACGGCTTTGCCAAGCGTGACTCCCCGCACCCTCCTCAGCCTTCCTCCACAGTGGATACATGCGCCGCCGGGTTGAGCGAGGGCGATGTCGGCCACTACATCCGCCGTGAAGTCACGGCCATAGTTTACGTTAACCAGGTGGTAGCCCTCCCTGTTAGCCCCCGCCACCAGGTTGCGGGCAGCGGGGATGGAGTCATCAACCACCACCATGACCCCCTCGAGCCCGACCGGAGAGGCGTAGCCGGGCACCGCCCCCACGGCCTTGATCTCCTCATCGGTGGCGGGGCGCAGGTCGGTGGCCTTGAGGGCATCGGCCAGCTTCGCCTCGTTAACCTCCAGGTCGCCACGGATGACGACGAAGACGACTTCCCCTCCGGCTGCGTAGAAGACGGCCTTGGCTGTCTTAGCCTTGGGCACACCCAGGTAATTGGCCACCGCCTCTATGGTCGTGCAGCCCGGCGTGGCTACCTCCTCTAGGGACAGCTCATCCTCTGACAAGTTGTCTCGCCCTTTTGCCTTATTGCTGTTCTGGGCACTGGTAAGGCGAGACAACTTGTCATCTGACAAGTTGTCTCGCCCTTTTGCCTTATTGTTATTGCTGCTTTGAGCGCCTGTAAGGCGAGACAACTTGTCATCGCCCCCCACAGCGCCCTTGGCCATCTGGGCTGCCTCCTCAGTGGCGGCATAATCGCATTGAGTGCAGAGGATGATGTTATCCTTCCCCGCCTCCATCACCGATACGAATTCGTGGGCCTCCGCGCCACCCTGAACGACGATGACGTCTAGGCCGCAGCGGCGGAAGAGCTTGAGGTAAGCTTGATGAACTTGGAGGTAGTATTCGTCCAGGCTGGCCTGATCGGGGTGGAAGCTGTAGGCATCCATCACGGTGAACTCACGCATACGGATCAGCCCACGAGAGCGCGGCTCGTCACGGAATTTGGTCTCGATCTGGTAGACCATGAGGGGCAATTGGCGATAGGACTTGATCTCGCGGCGGGCCAGGTCGGTCACCACCTCCTCGTAGGCCATTCCCAGTACCATCTCGTGCCCGCCCTGATCCTTCCAACGGGCCATCCCCGGGCCGATTTCATACCGGCGTCCCGTCTCCTGCCAGAGCTCGGCTGGGTGGGCTATGGGCATCCGCATCTCCTGGCCGCCGATGGCATCCATCTCCTCCCGCACTATCCCCTCTATCTTGCGCAGGACCCTCAAGGCGAGGGGCAGGTAGCTGTAGCCCAGGGTTAAACCCTGGGCTGAGAGCTGGCGGATCATACCAGACCTGAGCATCAGCTTATGGCTAACCGATTCCGCCCCTGAGGGGGCTTCCCTTAACCTCCTGCCGAAAAGCCTTGATAAACGCAAAGACGCACCTCCTTCACTCAATTCTGAAAAAGCCCAGCTTCTCAAGGCGCATTAGACCCGCCTCGACTTCCACCGCTGAGTTGTGCTGCTCGAACTCGCAGACCATGATGGCTCCCTCGGGGAGATAACTCCCTACCATGGCGAAGTCCACCTCCCCCTTGCCCACTGCCTGGTGATCGTTAAGACCAACGATGTCGTGGAGGTGCACACCCAGGAGACGATGGCTCAGGGCGACGAGCCAATCCTCGTGCCTGGTGAAGCCCAGGTTCTCCAGGTTTTGCGCATGGCCGACATCATGCCAGTAGAGAAGGACGGGGCTATCGAAACGGTCGAGGATAAACTGCGCCTCATCGAGGAGAGGGATCTCGCGGTAATAATAGCGGCTCTCCAGGCCGAGCTTGACGCCCCTGGCGGCAGCGTAGGGCACTAGCTCCTCCAGGCTCTCCATCACAGCGGCGAGGTTGGCCTCGCACCTTTTCGCCCTAGCGGCGATCAACCGCGCCTTCGCCTCTTCGTAGGCCGCCGTCCCCTTCTTCCCTTGGTTATAGAGGTCACGCAGGGCACTCTCCAGTTGGCGGGCGATCCCCACCCGCCCCAGGTGC
Organism: uncultured Anaerolineae bacterium; assembly: GCA_964420815.1. GTDB lineage: Bacteria > Chloroflexota > Anaerolineae > CAYQVA01 > CAYQVA01 > CAYQVA01. Next base: position 5,995 of record CAYQVA010000030.1, on the reverse strand, counting down.
AGGATAATGGCCTCAGCACCGAGGCGGCTTGCCAGCTCAATGCTCGCTTTGGCCAAAGCCACCGCCGCTTTCCTCTCATCCCTGTCAAGGGCCGATAGCTGGGGGGAGTGGCGTAAACTCTGGGTCAGTGTGGGGCAGGGGTCGTGGATGCTGGAGACCCTCACCTTCCCCTCTTCCCACAGCTCGATTATCTCCGCCAGCATGGGCGGCGTGAGTTGGTAGTTCAACTCGATGCCTCCGAAGCCCATTCGGTGGGCCGCAGCGACGAAATCGGCCATCCGCTCATAGCGCCCCACAGCCCACATCGTTGATAATGAGATCCCTCTCAAAGTTTCCTCCTAGTCTCTTACCCAATTCCTTAAGCACCTATGGGGATAGTTTACCACAATCATCCCCACGGCGCAATAGCTTTACCCTATGTTCGAGGGGAATCCACGCACTGCCCTATGGACGGCTATGAGTTTGTGATTTTTTCAGCATAGCCCTTTTCTTTATCCGGATTTCGCGGTATAATAAATATAGCTCGAGGCCCTAGGAGGGTTTAGTATGGAGGAGAGGTTCGGCTTCGTCGAAGCCCTGAAGAACAGCGATTTTCGGACCCTGTGGTTAGGGCAGCTGATCTCCCAGGTGGGGGATAGCTTCGCTATCATCGCTGTCCTGGTGATGATCAACGAGCTGACGGATTCGACCCTGGCTTTAGGCGCGATGGTCATGGCGGTCATCCTGCCCCAACTCCTCTTCGGCCTGATCGCAGGGGTTATCGTAGACCGGTTTAACCGCAAGGTGACGATGATGGTATCCGATATCGTGCGGGGGCTGGCCATCCTCGCCCTCCTTGCCGTGCACAGGGCCGATCAGATCCCTATCCTCCTCCTGGTCGGCTTCGTGATGTCCTCGGTGGGGGTCTTCTTCAATCCGGCCAGGAACGCGGTCATCCCCAACCTCGTTAGGGAGGACACGCTCCTGGCGGCCAATGCCCTCTCCCAGATTAGCCAAGTAATCGCCACCGTCTTCGGCCCCGCCCTGGCCGGCTTAGCCATCAGCTTTTTCGGCACCTCCTTTGCCTTCGCCTTCGATTCCCTCACCTTCTTCCTCTCCGCCACAGCCATCGCCACTATAGCCATCCCCTCCCGTAACTACGCGGACGAGAAGACTAGCTTTACGGTTATCCGAGAGCAATTGGTGGAGGGGGTGCTTTTCATCAGGCAAAATAGGATTATCCTGAGCATAATGATCACCGCCGCAGTGGCTATGCTGGGGCTGGGGGCGCTCACCGTGCTGGGCGTCGTCTATCTGGAGGAAGAATTAGGCATAGGGGCTGAGGGGTTAGGTTTCCTCAATTCGATCCAAGGGGTGGGGATGGTGATCGGAGGGATAGCCATCGGCAATCTTGTCTCCCAGGCCAGGTCCCATTGGCTGGTAAGTGGGGGGATGATCGTCCTGGGATTAGCCATCGCCAGCTTCTCCCTGGCCCCCCACCTCGCCATCGCACTGGTGGCGGCCTTCATCGTCGGCACCTGCCTAGTCTCCGCCCGCGCCACCATGGCGGCGATGCTCCAGGCCATCGTCCCCGATGAGAAGAGGGGGCGGGTGGAGAGCGCCTTTAACACCATGATCACCTTAGCCACTATGGCCTCCATGGGCCTGGCGGGCATCCTCGGCGACCTCATCGGCGTGCGCCCCGTTTTCCTCATCGCTGGGTTGATCACCATAGCCGCTGGTGCGAGCGCCTTCTTCGCCTTGCGGCCCAAGGTTACCTCCAGAGATGTCCAGTAGCTAGATAGGGAGTAGAGGAGTCAGCGCTAGAGAGCGCTGCCTCCTCTATTCCAACAGCCTCACATCTGGTAAAGGCCGTGGGCCCAGGGCACGTAGCTGTCCCAACGCTCTATCAAGTAGGGCTTTAAGGCCTCAAAGGTGATCGCCTGAGCGTTGATGACCTTCTCGGCTTCGAGGCTGGTCATCCCCTCTGTCTCCTTGATGAAGCTGGCCGCACGGCCATGGTAGAGGGGGATGAGGGCCAAGACCACCTTATCTGGGTCTACCTCGCCCTTGTTGTAGACGACGGCGAAGTCGAAGAGGACTTTGGCCCAGAGGTCGGCGGGGAAGGTGAATTCCTCGTCGTCCTGAGCGGCTATCTCCTTCACGGCGTCCAGATTCTCTGGCAGGAGGATGGTCTGCCAGGCCCGTCTGCGCCGCTTGACCCCCGTCCTGAAGGCCTCGAGCAGCTCCTTGGTCATGGCGGGGACGGGCTGGGGCTCCACCCACTCCGCTTCGACAGACAAAGGAATCGGCTCACTGCCGCTGATGCGCCTCCACCTCCTACGGTAAATGTCCATCAGCCTGAAGAGGGTGCCCACGACCTGAAGGAAGGTCATCTCGATGCCGACGATGGGGTCCTCGAAGTCGTGGGTCTTGGTTCCCAAGGGTGCTTGGCAAATGCGCAAGCCCTCGTTTATGGCCAGGGTGGTCATCCAGATGTCAATGCCAGCCCGGGCAACGTCAGTCTCCCAGACGTCTCTCTCGGCGTAGAGGCCGGCCACCTTGCCTGAGAGCCCGAAGTCCCCCCCTATTGGCTGGCGGATGTCCTTACCGTAGAGCATGCGCGTCATAGGGTAAGCGATGTTCTTGGTGAGCATCGCCTCGTGCTTATGGCGGCTGTAATATGGGGTGACATAGTCGAAGCCCCCCTCGATAATAGGGCCAGCCAAGGCCTTTATCCACTCGGGGGTGATGCTCTGCAGGTCGGCCTCGACGACGACACAGGCTTCGACCTCGAGGGCCTGTGCAACCTCGAATATGGCGCGCAGGGCACTGCCCTTGCCTAACAACCCCTGATAGACGGTTGCCATCTTCTCAACTGGTTGCGGGACGGGTGTATCCATGAAGACCTGCATTGTGTCATCGGTGGAGCCACCATCGGTGTTAACCAAGATGGGCCTAAGGTCGGGGAAGTAGCGCACCATCCCCTCCGCAGCGGCCCTAGCGACGTGCCCGATGGTCTTTGCGTTCTTGTAGCTGGGGATGCCCACCAGGATGTCCGCCTCACCGATCGTCTCAATGTACCTCTGCGCGTCAGGGCGTAGAGCCGTCTCGAACATGGCAACCTCCTCAAACTATTTTATCTCAGCTATAACCTCAGCGGCT
>CAYQVA010000030.1:0-2751 GCA_964420815.1 uncultured Anaerolineae bacterium | reverse complement strand
AACCTCCTCAAACTATTTTATCTCAGCTATAACCTCAGCGGCTGCCTCCTTCGGGGTGGCATTACCGGTTAGCACGTCTTGAATGGCCCTTTGTAGGGCCTCGGAGTAGGCCAACGGCGAGGGGCGGAAGTGAGCCCCTTCTAACTGCTCCCTCAGAAAGGCGGTGTAGTTGTCGGCTACCTGGAGAGCGAAGGCAGAGCGGCGCGTCGGCAGGTGATTCGCCCCCTGGTTCCAGGCGGCTGTGTTCTTAGGGTCCAGCAGCCACTCGATGAACCTCGCCGCCGCTGCCTGCCTCCTCGGATTCCGGGTGACAATGGCCAAGGCCCAACCGTGGCTTATGGTCGAGGCGTTGCCGTCCCGTGTGGGGATGGGGGCGAAGGCTGTGTTCCCAAGTGATCCCCTGCTGGCGCTATATCGCCGCGAGCTGATATTGGCCATAGCTGCCTCGGCGGAGAGATAAAGGGGCCAGCAATCGTCGAGGGTTTTAAGGTCAAGCACAGACCTGGGGATAATGCCCTTATCGCTTCCCTCACGATAGAATTCCAGCACTTGGGTCAGCTTCTCCCTATCCAGCGCTGGATTGCCTGCCTCATCAACCAGTCGCCCCCCTAAGGCGAGGTACTGGATCAGGAAGGCATCGCTTGCTGCTTCCCCGTCCCCTGCGGGGAAGACATAGCTGGCACCTCCGGCCAGTAATTCAGCCCACGTGTGCGGCGGCTCCTCCACTATGGCCGTGTTGTAGACGAGGTGCTGGATGTCGGCCTCAAACTGGATACCCATCAGCTTCCCATCGAGAAGGCAAGCCTCGCGGGCAAAGGGGAATAGGTCGTCCCCCAGCTTCGATGAAATTAACTCATCTAAAGGTTGAAGGATGCCGGCCCTTGCCGCCTCGCCCAGCTCCGAGGTGTCAATGGCCACCAGGTCGGGCAGCAGCTTGGGGACGACAGCGCTGGTGGTGAGCAGGAAGTCGAGGATGCCTCCCTTGTCATAGGGCTTCTTAAGCTCATACTCGATGACGATGTCTGGGTTAGCGGCCATGAAGGCGTCGTATTGTTCTTGGAGGATATGGCCGCTGGCCTCATCGGCGGGCGAGAAAGCCTCGCTTGTCCAGAGGGTCAAGGTGATGGCCGATGAGATCGGCTCCGGGGTGAGGGCGATGGGGGTCGGCGTCAGCCTCTCTGGGCTGGGTGTTGGGGCGGCTCTCTCCGTCTGTGGCACTGGGGTCGGCGTGGCCCAAGGAAGGCACCCCGCCATTAGGGCCAGCAGCGCGATGGCAGCCAACAATATAGCTACGGCCAGCGGTGATGGGTGAACCGAAAAGGATCTCTGTTTTGAGGTCATCATCTTCCTCCCCAAATTATATCACAAATTGCCCTTATTTTGACGATCAATTTTTCGATATGCTTGCATTTTCCCCCTTTTTCTGTTAGAATTTTAAGGCATGTGGGCTGAGAGAGGTGCCTAATCTCACAAAAGCTTCTCCGAAGGAGGATAAGAACGATGCAAGAAAGGGAATATTATAGGGTGGAGCTTTGCGGGCTGGAGCGCAAGCTTCCCATCTTCGAGGTAGCCCCTGGGGTAAAGATCGCCATATTCAACATCCTGGGCGACACTGAGATAGTGAAGGCCATCGCGCCCGAGCTGGCCAAGAGATTGCCCAAAGATGTGGAGGTGATCGTCACCCCTGAGGTGAAGAGCATACCCCTGGCCTACGAGCTTTCGGCCCAGATGGGGCTCCCCTACGTGGTGGCGCGCAAGACCCTGAAGCCCTATATGGGGAATGCCATCAGTGTGGAGGTGCTATCCATCACCACCGGCAAGCCTCAGACCCTCTGGCTGGATGAGAAGGACCTATCCCTGCTCAAGGGGAAGCGGGTGGCCATCATTGATGACGTGATCAGCACGGGGAGCACCCTGGAGGGGATGAGACTTCTGATGAGGGAGGCCGGGGCCGAGGTGGTGGCTGAGGCAGCCGTCTTCACTGAGGGAGAGGAGGGCAAATGGCCGAACGTGATAGCCCTGGGCAACCTGCCGGTCTTCACTGAGGAGTCCTCCTAAGCTTGTTTTCATTACCCTCCCGCAGGTTGCTCAGAACCTGCGGGAGGGTAATGTCCCGTGGAGCCTTTGCGGCCACATATTTCAATCAATTCAGAAGCCTCACGTCCGAGTTTAGCACGTGAGGCTTCTTCTTTGGGGAAAATACTGCTCCTTCCTCCATCGTCTATTGGGAGGAAACCTCTCGCTCGCCGTACATCCTTCGATAGTATTCGGCGTACTCCCCTGACTTGATCTTGCGCCACCACCACTGGTTTTCGACATACCACCGCACCGTCTCGGCGAGCGCCTCCTCGAAGCGATGGCGCGGCCGCCAGCCCAGGGCCCTGATCTTTGTGCAATCCAGGGAATAGCGGCGGTCGTGGCCGGGGCGGTCCTTCACATATCGGATGAGGCTCTCTGGCTTTCCCAACAGCTTGAGGATCAGCCTGGTCAACTCGATGTTGGGGAGCTCGTTTCCGGCGCCGATGTTGTAGATCTCGCCCGGCGCGCCCTTATGCAGCGCGACGTCAATGGCCTCGCAGTGGTCGAGGACGTAGATCCAATCCCGAACGTTCATCCCGTCGCCGTAGAGGGGGAGTGGTAGGCCATCTATCGCGTTAGTGATGAAGAGGGGGATGATTTTCTCCGGATATTGGTATGGGCCAAATGTGTTGTGCATGATTATGCCAAGATTAGCAACGAAGTTTTCTACCC
>CAYQVA010000029.1:0-12664 GCA_964420815.1 uncultured Anaerolineae bacterium | reverse complement strand
CGGTATGTTCCTGATGCCTGGCGAGCCTTCGCAGAGTGCCCAAAGCGCATCCTTAATAGCCCTTACCATGCCATTATCGTTAGAACTTTGAAAAGCCCTGACTGAGCCTTAGGGCAATCGCATTCTTTTTCTCTTCCCCACACTGGGGGCTTCTAAGTCACTTTTTGCCCACCTATACCCCACCAAAGCGGGAATTCTCGCGTGGTTTCTCCCATTTTTCGCACGGTGTTTCCCACTTTGGGGCGAATTCCATCGAGTTTGCGATTGCCCTAGGTGAGCGAATGCATGCGATTGCAATTTCCCTGCTTTAGTGCTATAATGAAATCGCTGATGGCCCGGAGGAATTTACAGTACGCATTGTATTGGAGACCCCACCCATGAGTGCACTTGCTCTCTCTCCATGATCAGCCGTTACCAGAAGCGCATCTCCGGGCCCCTGTTGGACCGCATAGACATCCATGTCGAGGTGCCGCGGGTGGAGTATGACAAGCTAACCGATGACCGGCTGGGGGAGCCGTCCGCCGCCATCCGCGAGAGGGTGGAGGCGGCGCGGGAGAGGCAGCGCCAGCGCTTCGCCGGGACCAGGTTGACCTGCAATGCTGACATGGGGCCGGCTGAGGTGCGGGAGTATTGCCGGATAGACGATGCCGGCCGGAGCCTGCTTCGGGCAGCCATGACTCAGCTCTCCATGAGCGCTAGGGCCTTCCATCGCATCCTCAAGCTGGCCAGAACCATCGCCGATTTGGCTGGCTCAGAGGAGATCGAGACCCACCACCTGGCCGAGGCCATCCAGTATCGGCCAAGGAGGCAGATGTAATTGAAGCCTTTGTGCTGGGGGCAAGATTTCGGAAGTCTGGAGAGTTTGAGAGGAAGCCATGGATAGGAAAGCCGAATTCCAAATGAGCGAGACCCTTAAAGCGTTGCTCAGGATCCTTTTGTTGCTCGCAAGTGCCGGCATGCCCTACTACTTCCGATTCATCCTCGGGATGGAGGTTGCCCTTGCTGACCTCCTATATGCCCCTGTCATCTTGGTAGCCCTATGGTGGCCGACAGGAGGGACCCTTGTAGCTCTGTTTCTAAGCTTGCTTTTGATCATCTCTCACTTCTTTGTTGAGTTAGCTACCCCCTTGCTTCATGACCTCCAAAGGAGCCTGACGCTCTTCGCCATCACCCTGGTGATGAGCGCCTTAAGCAGGCAAGCAAAGGAGGCGGAGCAGGAGATTCGCCAGCGCAGCCGGGAACTCTCCGCCTTGAACGCCATCGCCTCCACGGCAAGCCGATCCCTTGATTTAGATGAGATCTTGGAGGTTACCTTCGATAAGGTGTTGGAGACGATAGGGGTGGAGGCGGGCGGGATATATCTCCTCGATGAAAGGGGGAAGAAGCTGGTGGCCAAGGCCTATCGCGGGGTCTCCCCAAAGCTTGTCGAGGAAGCGATGAAGCTGGATGACGGCCTGGCTGGACAGGTATTGCGATCAGGGGAACCCATTGTCATAGAGGACATCTCTAGGGAGCCGGAGCTGGCCCAAATGGTGGCGAAGGGGTTCCGCTCTTACGTCAGCGTGCCCCTGAAGTCGAAGGATAAGGTGCTGGGGGTGATGGATGTCATTACTCGCAGCCCCCGCCGCTTCACCCCTCGAGACGTGGAGCTGCTCGCCTCCATCGGCAACCAGATCGGCGTAGCCATCGAAAACGCGAGGTTGTTTGAGGAGACGAGGCGTAGGCTGCGGGAGAGCGAGGCCCTCTTCCAGGTGGGGAAAGCCATCACCAGTGTCTTGGATCTGGAGAAGCTGCTCCAGTTGATAATCAATTCCGCAGTGGAGACAATTGGCCCCGCGGAGAGGGGGGTGATCCACCTCCTGGACGAGGCCAGCGGCGAACTCCATCCCAAGGCTCTGGCGGGCAAATCCCTAGGCGCCCTTAGGGAGAGGAAGATGCGGATCGGGGAGGGCATCGCCGGCCTCGCTATTGCGGAGGGAGAGACGATCAACGTGTCAGACATCGAGGCAGACCCCCGCTTCCTGAGGCAAGGAGGCGCAAGGGAGTACAAATCCCTCCTGGTGGCCCCCTTAGTCGTCGGCGATAAGAGGATCGGGACCATAAGCGTGGAGAGCGGTGAGGTGGACGCCTTCGGCCCGGATGACGAGCGGCTGTTAACCACGCTGGCATCCCAAGCGGCCATCGCCATCGAGAACGCCAGGCTCTTCAACGACCTCAACAGGGCTTATAAGGAGCTGGCGACTACCCAGGCCCAACTCTTCCAATCGGCCAAGCTATCGGCTATAGGCGAGCTGGCCGCTGGCGTCGCCCATGAGATCAGCAACCCCCTAACAACCATTATCGGCGATATCCAACTGCTTTTGCGAGAGATGAAGCCTGGCCAACCCGGTTACGAATCGGCAAAGGCTATCGAGCGAGCGGGATGGAGGGCTAACAAAGTTATTCGTAACCTGCTGAGTTTCTCCAGACAGGAGGAGTATGACTTCGCCCCCACCGATATCAACGATACCATCGAAAGTGCCCTCTCCCTTATCGCCCATCAGATCGAGAGGACTAACATCCGCATAGATAAGGACCTGGCCGGCGATTTACCTCCGGTGCTAGCCAGCGCCCATCACCTGGAGGAGGTCTGGATCAACCTGTTGCTCAATGCTCGAGACGCTATCCCTGAGGGGCAAGAGGGCGAAATCCGTATCTCCTCACGGTTGGATAAGCCCAGCAGATCCTTGCGGGTGCTCATTTCGGATAACGGCTGCGGCATACGACCAGAGCACCTGGAGAGGCTATTTGAGCCCTTCTTCACCACTAAGGACCGAAGTAAGGGGACGGGGCTAGGGCTTTATATCAGCTATAACATCATCAAGCAGCACCATGGCTCGATCCAAGTGGAGAGCGAGGTAGGGGAGGGGACGACCTTCATCGTAACCCTGCCGATAGGGTAGATTTAGCCCCTATCTTCACCGCAAGGAGGAGGTCTCTGTGCGCCGCACCAAAGGCGAGCCCACACAGAGACCTCCTCCTTTAGTTAAGAGGATTCGCGAATGCCATTCCCCTTGACAAAAAGCCGAATTCATGGTATCATTTTTTAGCACTCTAAATTCTAGAGTGCTAATCATAGGGGTAAATCCAGTGATTATTATGTTTTTTGTCAAGTAATTTATGTTAAAATTTATAAGAATACTTGACAAATTTGGACTTAAATGCTATAATATAAATTGATGGTAATCAGAGCTTGATATTCCTGCGGTTAAAGCCATCATAGGACAGCAGGCTCCTTTCGGTTGAAGGGGGGCATTGTTAATGAGCAGATTGACTGAGAGGAGAGAGACCATCTTAGGTATAGTGGTGCGTGAATACATCGCTACAGCCACGCCAGTGGGTTCCAAAACCATTGCTGAGGAGCACCACCTAAGCATTAGCCCGGCTACAATCCGCAACGAGATGGCCCTCTTGGAGGAGCAGGGTTACCTGACTCATCCCTATACCTCGGCGGGGCGCATCCCCACTCAAAAGGGCTATCGTTACTTCGTCGAGCATCTGATGGAGGAGACGGAGTTGCCCCTAGCTGAACGGCGCATGATCCGTCACCAGTTTTATCAAGCGGGCATGGAGCTGGAGCAGTGGATGAGGCTGGCGGCGGCCGTTCTGGCCAACACCGCTCAAAGCGCAGCCTTAGTGACGGCGCCCAAGGCCGTGTCCTGCCGCTTTAAGCACCTTAAGCTGATCTCCATCCATGACCTGCTGGCCCTTTTGATCCTGGTCCTGCGGGAGGGGACCGTCAAGAAGCACATGATGCCCCTTGCCCAGCCGATGACTCAGAGCGAGCTGAACCGCATCACGAACAGGCTGAACGCTATCCTGGCCGATTCAAGCTACGATGAAGTCGCTGCTGGGCTACCCCACCTGTCCCCCTTCGAGGAGAGGGTGGTAAACTGTGTCATTGAGATGATGGAGCAGGTGGACAGGTGGAGCAGCAGCGAGATATATCGTAATGGCCTAAGCCACATCTTGAGGCAGCCTGAATTCGCTGAGGTGGAAAGGCTGTGGCAATTCCTCCGGGTTTTGGAGCAGGGGAGCATTCTGGAATCGCTCCTAGCGGAGGTTTGGGCATCAAATGGCGTGCAGGTCATCATCGGCGGCGAGGGGCGCTGGGGCGAGATCAACGGTTGCAGTGCCATCCTCTCCCGCTATGGCATAACAGGGGAGGCTGGTGGGGTGTTGGGGGTCCTAGGCCCGACGCGCATGGCCTATGAGCGTGCCGTCTCCACGGTCCGCTACGTAGCGGGCCTGATGAGTAGCTTGATTCGGAAGCTCTATGGATATTAAGCCAAAATCTCAATGCAGGAGGTAGATAGCGGTGACGGAAGAGAAGCAAGAGCTGGAGGAGACGCAAGAGGAAAAGCAAGAGTTAGAGCTTGAGGAGATTGATGACCCTGCAGTATTGCGCCGGGAATTGGAGGAGGCTAAGGCGAAGGCCAAGGAGTATCTCGACCAATGGAAGCGGGCTGCGGCCGACTTCGCTAACTACAAGCGCCGCAACGAGCAGGAGCGCGAGGAGGTCATCAAGTTCGCTAATGCCATGTTGATAACCAGGATCCTCCCCATCCTGGACGACTTCGAGCGGGCCTTCCAGACGATGCCGGATGGCCTGCGGGGGCTGACCTGGATAGATGGGATCGCCCTCATCGAGCGTAAGCTGCATGCCATTCTAGAGCAAGAAGGGCTGACCACCATCAAGGCGGTAGGCGAACAGTTTGACCCCAGGGTGCATGAGGCAGTCATCCAGGAGGAAAGCGCCGAGCACGAAGAAGGGCAGATCATCGCCGAATTACAGAAGGGATATAAACTGCACGATAGGGTCCTTCGCCCCGCCTTGGTCAAAGTGGCGAAATAGAGTTGAAAGCTGACAGCTGTCAGCTGAAAGCTATCAGGACCTTGGACTAATCAGTGAAAAAGAGAGGTGAGCTATGGGTAAGATAGTTGGGATAGATTTAGGGACTACGAACTCGGTCGTTGCCGTGATGTTGGGCGGTGAGCCGGTAGTTATCCCCACCCGTGAGGGGGGGCGGCTCTGCCCCTCGGTGGTGGCCGTTAACCCCAAGACAGGGGAGAGGATGGTAGGGATAACAGCCAAGCGTCAGGCCATAATCAACCCCGAGAACACCATCTTCTCCATCAAGCGGCTGATGGGCCGCAAGTTCAACGACCCTGAGGTCCAGAAGGCTAGGAAGGTACTCCCCTACAAGATCATCGAGAGGCCTAACGGCGACGCCTGGGTGGTGATGGGAGGGAAGGAATACTCGCCCCCTGAGATATCGGCCATGATCCTGCGCAAGCTCAAGGAAGACGCCGAGGCCTACCTGGGGGAGCCGGTAACCCAGGCGGTTATCACCGTGCCGGCCTACTTCAACGACTCGCAGCGCCAGGCGACTAAGGATGCCGGAAGGATTGCCGGCTTAGAAGTCCTGCGCATTATCAACGAGCCGACGGCCGCGTCCCTGGCCTACGGCTTGGACAAGAAGGTGGACGAGACCATCGCCGTCTATGACCTGGGGGGTGGGACCTTCGATATCTCCATCCTGGACATCGGCGAGGGGGTATTCGAGGTCAAATCCACTAATGGCGACACGTTCCTCGGTGGCGATGACTGGGATCAACGGATCATTGATTGGGTATGTGACGAGTTCAAGAAGGAACAGGGGATTGACCTCAGGCAGGATCGGATGGCCTTACAGCGGCTAAAGGAGGCCTGCGAGAAGGCCAAGGTAGAGCTCTCTACGGTGATGCAGACGGAGATCAACCTGCCCTTCATCACTGCCGACGCCAGCGGCCCCAAGCATTTGCAGATGACCCTCACCAGGGCCAAGCTGGAGCAACTAACTGGTGATCTCGTCGAGAGGACCATCGGCCCCGTCAGGCAAGCTTTGGAGGATGCCAAGCTCTCGCCTGCCGACATCAACGAAGTGATCCTGGTCGGTGGACAGACACGGCAGCCAGCCATCCAGGAGTTAGTCCGTAAATTATTTGGCAAGGAACCCTTCAAAGGGATCAACCCCGATGAGGTGGTAGCCGTTGGCGCTGCCATCCAGGCTGGCATCTTGGGTGGTGAGGTCAAAGAGGTTCTGCTTCTGGATGTGACGCCGCTGACCCTGAGCATTGAGACCCTGGGTGGGGTGGCCACGCCTATCATCGAGCGCAACACCACCATCCCCACCAGGAAGAGCCAGATATTCTCCACCGCAACCGACAACCAGACCAGCGTGGAGATCCATGTGGTGCAGGGGGAGCGGCCAATGGCCGCCGACAACAAAACCTTGGGGCGCTTCATCCTCGACGGCATCCCGCCGGCCCCGCGCGGAGTCCCTCAGATAGAGGTTACCTTCGATATTGACGCTGATGGGATCCTCCATGTCTCGGCCCAGGATAAGGCCACCGGGCGGGAACAGAAGATAACCATCACTGCCTCCAGCGGCCTGACTAAGGAAGAGGTCGAGCGGATGATAAAGGAGGCCGAGCGTTTCGCTGAGGAGGACAGGAAACGCAAGGAGGAGGTCGAGGCACGCAACAACGCCGATTCCATGATCTACCAGGCTGAGAAGGTCCTGCGGGAGCTGGGCGATAAGGTGCCGGCGGAGGTGCGCAGCGAGGTGGAGGGGAAGGTTTCGACCCTGCGCACGGCCCTACAGGGCAAGGATGTCAACGAGATCCGATGGCGGACCCAGGAGCTAGCTCAAGCCATGCAGAAGATCGGTGCGGCCATGTATGGGCAGGCAGGCCCCACTCCGCCGCCCGGTGGCGAGGAGAAGAAGCCCCCTGAGGGTGGGGAGACCGTGGAAGGGGAGTTTAGGGAAGTGTAGTGGGTTTTTGCTTGAAAGCTTGGTCCCGCTTAAAGGTAGGGAGTGGCTAAAGCCGATGCGAGAGCAGGCTTCCAACCAAGGCCGATGCAGGAGCAAGCTTTCAATGGGGCGAGGGCTATGCCCTCGCCCTTTACTATTTGGGCCGTTTATTGTATACTTATGCTGAGCTATTACATCGCCCTGATAGCCCTACATCTGTTCCTGAAAATTTCATTATCCTGAATAAGCAGCGAAAACTGAGAGCAGATGAGTCCAAAACGCGACTACTACGAGATCCTCGGCGTGAGCCGGAACGCCAGCAAAGATGAGATCAAAAGGGCCTATCGCCGCCTGGCCCGAAAGTACCACCCTGACATCAATAAGAGCCCCGAAGCTGAGGAGCGCTTCAAGGAGATAAACGAGGCCTATGAGGTGCTGAGTGACCCGGAGAAGCGGGCCACCTACGACCGCTACGGCCACGCCGGGCCTCCGGGCGTCGGCTTCGAGGGCTGGGGGTTCCGCGACCCCTTCGAGATCTTCGAGGAGGTCTTCGGCTTCGGTTTCGGCCCCCGCCGCGGGGCTCGATACGCCCCCCAGCGGGGGAGCGACCTCCGTTACAACCTGACCATCTCCTTCGAGGAAGCGGTCTTCGGCTGCGAGAAGGAGATAGAGATCCCACGGATGGAGACCTGCCCCGTCTGCCACGGCACCGGGGCGAAGCCAGGCACCACCCCCATCCGCTGTCCCCAGTGCAATGGCACCGGCGAGGTGCGGCACGCACGGCAATCTATCTTCGGCTCCTTCGTCACCGTGACCATTTGTCCCCGCTGCAGAGGGGAGGGTGAAATCATCACCACCCCCTGCCACGAATGCCGTGGCCAGGGGTGGGTGAAACGGGTGAGGAAGATCGTGGTCGAGATCCCAGCAGGGGTTGATAATGGAAGCCAGATCCGCTTGGTTGGCCAGGGGGAGCCGGGCCGGTATGGAGGGCCTCCCGGCGACCTCTATGTGGTCATCTCCGTCGAAAGGCATCGCTACTTCAGACGACAGGACAACAATATCCTCCTCGAGCTTCCCATCAACATCGCCCAGGCTGCTTTGGGAGACGAGGTTGAGGTGCCCACCCTCGACGGTGTGGTGAAGCTTTCCATACCCCCGGGCACTCAGACAGGCAAAACCTTCCGTTTGCGGGGCAAGGGCGTGCCCTATCTCCACGGCGATGGACGGGGTGACCAATTGGTCACCGTCTATGTGGTGACGCCAACCAATCTGAATGAGCATCAGAAAAAGCTCCTCCGTGAACTGGCCAAAACTCTAGGTAGAGAGGTGATCCCACAAAAGGAAAAAGGTTTGTTCGATAGAATAAAGGATGTCTTTGAGCTATTCAGTGCTTGAGAAAACAAGGAATAGGCCTCTTTAGCCTGCGCAGGAGAGCGTGGATTCCTTAAACTCTCAAGTGGTAATCGGCTATTGGCCATTTATCATTGACATGAGAGGTGGATGCCATGGGAAGGGTCCTTTTGCTGTTTGTGACCGCCCTTCTGATTATGGGAAGCGCTGGCTGCGGGGGAAAGCCCACTACAGAGGTGACGCCGACACCTGTACCAGAGGTAGCCCCCGTCTTAGAGGGCAAGAAGGTCCTGATGATCATCGCCCACCGTGACTTCCGCGACGAGGAGTACCAGAAGCCGCGTCAGATCCTCGAGGCCAGGGGAGCCACGGTCACCGTTGCCTCCTCTTCCCTCGAGGTAGCCAGGGGGATGCTCGGCGCCGAGGTCAAGCTAGACATACTGCTCAAGGACGTCGAGGTCGAGGCCTACGACGCCATCGTCTTCATCGGCGGGGTCGGCGCGGCAGAATACTGGGACGACCCCACAGCCCACGCCATAGCCCGGGAGGCGGTTGAGAGGAACAGGATCCTAGCGGCCATATGCATCGCCCCTACCACCCTCGCTAATGCGGGGGTGCTTAAAGGGAGGCGGGTTACCGCCTTCACCTCTGAGGCTAAGAGGGTGGAGGCGGCGGGGGCAACCTACACCGGAGCGGCGGTGGAGAGAGACGGGCTCCTGATCACCGCCCATGGACCCGACGCAGCAGCCAAATTCGGCGAGGAGATCGCTAGAGCCTTGGGAGCGGAAGGTTGAGGTGGCTGGAGGTTAGTGTCCAAGCAGACGGCGAGGCTGCTGAGGCGGTGAGCAAGGTTTTCAACCGCTACTGTCGAGGCGGGGCGGTAGTCTGCATAGATTGTAGCCTCGGGTTAGCCACAGTCAAGGCCTATCTGCCACTGGACGATGGGGAGAGAAGGCGCAGGTTGGAGGAAGCGCTCTGGCATCTGAGCCAAATCTACCCCATCCCAGTCCCTCAGTTTCGGGAATTGGCCGAAGGGGATTGGGCTGCCGCTTGGAAGGAGCATTATCCCCTCATGCGCATTGGGCGGCACATCGTGATCAAGCCCCCATGGCTGGAGCACGCGCCAAAGTCAGGGGAGGTCTTAATCGAGCTGGACCCCGGCATGGCCTTCGGCACCGGCCTCCACCCTACGACGCGGATGTGCTTGGTCGAGCTAGAGGGGCGCTTGAAGGCTGGCATGAGAGTTCTGGACCTGGGCACGGGCTCTGGCATCCTAGCCATCGCCGCAGCGAAGCTCGGGGCGGCCAAGGTCCTGGCTTTGGACATTGATCCTATAGCAGTCGAATCGGCCCAGAGGAATGTCATAGCCAACGGGGTGGAGGGGATCGTCAGCGTCAGATGTGGCTCCTTAGAAGTCCTAGGTCTTAGGTCCGGGGTCGGGGGTCCTAGGTCTGAGGCCCAAGGTCACCTGACTTTGGACTCCGGGCCTCGGACCTTCGACTTGATGACGGTGAACATCTTGGCCGAGGTCATCGTCGCCTTGATCAGGGAGGGGTTATCAGCTTATCTTGAGCGCAATGGCCTGATCATCGCCGGGGGTATCATCGAGACTAAGGAAACGGAGGTCGTTGCTGCCCTGGAGGAGGCGGGGTTAGCCATCACCGGCCGCCGACAGGAGAAGGATTGGGTCACGCTGGTAGGGAAGAGAGATGCATCGCTTCTTTGTACCCCTTAAATGGCTAGGAGAAGATAAGGTCACCATCGCTGGTCCCATCGCTCGCCGGATAGGGAAGGTCCTGCGCGTGGGAGACCGTGCCATCCTCTTGGACAACTCCGGTTGGGAGCACGAAGTGGAGATCTCCACCGTGGAGGAGTATAAGGTGGGAGGGCTTGTGATTCGCAAATCCCTCGCCGTCAGCGAGCCACGCACCAAGGTCAGCCTCTATCAAGGTGTGCTTGACGGGAAGCGCTTCAAGTTCGTCCTGCAAAGGGGGACGGAACTAGGGGTTGTCGAGTTCGTGCCCCTTATCTGCGGCCACTGCATCATCGCCGACCTCAGTGATATCGGTGTGGCGAGGTTCCGTCGCTGGCGAAGGGCCATCCGGGAAGCGGCGGAGCGGTCAGGGCGAGGGCACCTGCCCAGCCTGCAGCCGGCCATGCTTTTCCCTCAGGCCTGCAAGCAGGCCGGACGGAAGGGGTTTTCGATCATCCTCTGCGATGAAGGTGCCAGCCTGCGCTCCGTGTTGGATGAGAGGGGTTCACCTCTCTCCGTCAACATCTTCGTTGGACCCGAAGAGGGGTTCACCCCTGAGGAGGTGGAACAGGCCCGAATGTATGGGCTGATCCCCATCGCTTTAGGGCCGCGCATCCCGCGCGCCGAGATGGTGGGCCTCGTCGCCGCCACAGCTATCCTGTATGAGTTGGGGGACCTGGAGTAAAAAGCCACCAAGCTGCAAGGGCCTGGTGGCTTTCGGTTTTACACGGCTTCCATTTAAGAAGGGCCTTATACTCCCCCAAACACCTCTTTTATAGGCAGAGCTAGCCCTGGCAAAAGGGTAGAGGTCAGCGTATCCGCCTCACTATAGGTTGCCAGGGGCTCGAATCCCGCCTCAGTCAACCCCAAAACCTCGATGGTTCGCTCCTCCGGGTCCACAAGCCAGTATTCCCGCACCCCGTGGCGGGCGTAGAGGGTCCGTTTATAGGTCCGATCCCTCCCCACAGTGGCGGGGGAGAAGATCTCGATCACCATATCCGGTGCCCCGTTTATCTCTTCCTCCTTGATGATGTCGCGATGCTCGTTAGCGATGTAAATGATGTCGGGCTGCACGACATCATCGCCCATGTGGACGTCGCAGGGAGCATGAAGGATTTCACCTATGGGGTGTTCACGAAGGTAAGCCCACAGTAGGACCAATATATTGCGTGAAATCCGTTGATGTCCAACACTTGGTGCGGGAACCATGACTAATTCTCCATCAAGCAACTCATAGCGTTTTGTCTCCGATTCGGGGAGATTCTTGTAATCCTCGTAGGTGAAACGTATGCGCGGCTTGACTCTAACATCCATAGGAACCTCCAAAAACAAGACGCACCACTAACCTGCTATTCTCTGGTATATGGCTGGCCGCTGGCGGCGGGGAACCTCCTCCGGCCGATGACCAGCGTCACCACCAGGAGGGTGGTGATGTAGGGGATCATGTTCACGAAGTAGAAGGGGATGACCTCCTTTACCCCTGGCGTGACCGCCACGGAGTAGGCGAAGCCCTCGGTGAAGCCGAAGATGAAGGCGGCGGCGAGGGCCAATAGCGGCTCCAGGCCGGAGAAGACCACGCAGGCCAAGGCGATGAACCCCCTGCCGGCCGATATCTCCTTCACAATGCCCCCGAACCAGGCCAGGGGCATGAAGGCCCCGCCCAGGCCGCACAGCGCGCCCCCAAAGGTGCTGGCGAAGAGCCTGATTAAGTCAACCCTCACCCCAGCCACATCAGCGGCCTCCGGCTTCTCCCCAGCGGCCTTTATCCTGAAGCCGAGCACCGTTTTGTGGAGGAGGATATGGGCCAGGACGGCGATGATTATAGCAGCCATGGTTACATAGCTTAATTGTCCAAAGGGGGTGAAGATCGGCCGCACCCTCAGCTCCCTTGGGAAGAGATGAATTCCGGGGAAGGCCCAGATGGCCATCAGGAGGTAGGGGACAAAGCCCAAGGCGAAAACGTTAATCCCCATCCCCGCCACCACCTGGTCCGCCCTTCCGTAGACGCTTATCAGGCCGAAGAGGAATCCGATGAAGGCTCCTCCTAACATCCCTACCAGGAGCCCCAGGACCCCATTCTCGAAAAGCTCCGCCCCCCAAACCCCCACCACGGCGGTAATGAGGAGGATTCCCTCCAGGCCTATGTTTACCACACCGGATTTCTCGTTTACGCATTCCCCCACCGCCGTCAAGGCTAATGGGGTCATGGCCAGCAATCCAGCCTCTAGAAGTGAGATCGGCTTCAAGCCGGCTTTCTCTATCCCATAAGCGGCGAGGGCGATTAATACCAAGGTGACGAGGAGCCAGAACCCCCTTTCCCCTCTAAGGCGTGAGAGGAACTTCATCGCCTCAACCTCCTTCTGATGATGGCCCCTATCTCTGGAACAGCAAGCGCGATAACGATGAGGCCATTGATGGCCCGCACCAGCTCAGAGCAGACCCCGGCGTGGTATTCCATGTATCTGCCACCGTGCTGCAACGCTCCAAACAAAATGGCCGCGAATATCCCCCCTATAGGATGATTCCTCCCTATCAGGGCCACACCGATTCCATCGAAGCCCAATGTTATGACGTTGCCCAGGGTCGCATAGAGGGACCAGGCTGGTGGCCGGCCTATAATTTGGCTGGCTCCCGCCAATCCAGCGGCGAGCCCTCCGATGATGAAGCTGAGGAGCACCGCACGTCGGGTGTTCACCCCAGCATAACGGGCAGCCTCCGGATTCTC
>CAYQVA010000028.1:4333-12827 GCA_964420815.1 uncultured Anaerolineae bacterium | reverse complement strand
AGGTCAGAGAGTATGGGGCGGCGGTTCTGACGGGACTCGACGGCCCGCGAGAGCTGGGATACGGCAACCACCGGAACCATCAGCTCCCGGGCCAGCGCCTTAAGGGCGCGGGAGATGTTAGAGATCTCCTGCACTCTGTTCTCCGCCCTCCCATCCCCGCGCATCAGCTGCAGGTAATCAATGAGGACGAGGTCGAGGCCGTGCTCGGCATAGAGGCGGCGGGCCTTGGCGCGCAGCTCCATAGGGGAGATAGAAGGGGTATCGTCGATATAGACCGGCATTTCGGCCAAGCGGCCGGCCGCCTCAGCTATCAGGGGCCATTCGTCCTCCTCCACGTCGCCCACCCTCAGCCGCTGCGAGTCTATCCCCGTCTCGCTGGCGATCAAGCGCTGCACCACTTGCTCAGCCGACATCTCCAGGCTGAAGAGGACGATATGAGCCCCACGCTTTGTGGCCGCGTTGTGGAGGATGGAGTGGATGAAGCTCGTCTTGCCCATCCCCGGCCTGCCGGCCACGATGATCAGATCCGAGGGTTGCAGCCCCCCCAGCAGCTTATCCAGGTCGGCGAAGCCGGTCGGCACACCGATCACCTCTCCCCGGTGTTGATGCAGGTACTCGATCCGATCGTAGTACTCCCCCAGGACCTCCTTGATGGGGACGGGGCCGCGGGCGAGGCGGCGTTGGGCGACCTCGAAGAGGATCTGCTCCGCCTTATCCACCACCTCCTCCACATCCCCCGCCCCTTCGTAGGCCACAGCGGCGATCTTCCCCGCGGCGCTGATGAGACGGCGGAGGATGGCGCACCTCTCGACGATGCGGGCATAGTGCTCCACGTGGACGGCGGTAGGGACGGCGTTAATGAGGGAGGTGATGTAGCTGGCACCACCCACCTCCTCGAGCTGGCCGCGCCGCTCTAGCTCATCGCAGAGGGTGACAAAGTCCGCTGGCTCTCGTCGCTCGTGGAGGTCAATTATGGCCTCATAGATCCAGCCATTCTTCTCCCGGTAGAAGTCCTCGGGCGCGAGGAAGGGGGCCACCTTAATGATGGCGTCAGGGTCTATAAGGAGTGACCCAAGGACAGCCTCCTCTGCCTCGATGTTATAGGGCACTGTCTTTTCAAGCCTATCCATCGCTCCAACCCTCTAGCGGATCTGCCTGCCAAGGTTTTTGATGAACTCCATGTATTCCCCTCTGTTCATTCTCCTGGGGGTGGCTTCCGTGATCCTCTGGACTAAGAAGTCATCGCATGCAGAGTTATGCCACACAACATAGGCCGGGATACCCATCTTCCTCTCTATTTCAAGGCAGAGGGCCTCTTTGCTTTTCCAGAGGGGGTGTGATTTATTGCCCTCGCCCGGCTCTTCGATCTCGATGGTTTCTATGTAGGCTACCGACCTCAATTCACCCTCTATCACCCTCTGCTCGAACCAATCTCCGTCGGTCATGTAACACCACTCGGGCAAAGCCTTCCTGTGCCACCTGCTGTAATTGGTCGGCCTTCTCTCTGTGATCTCCTCCTGCGGGTCAACCATGGCTATTCCTTCCTGAAAATAAGCAGGTCTCTGTTGAGGTCGAGCATGATCCTCTTCCTCTTGGCATACTCCACATCTTGGACGCTTTTGATCTCCGAGGGCATGGGTATGGATATGCGCTGCACCTCCTTGAACCCGGCCTCCCTGAAATACCCCAGGCACTCGAAGGGGAGGTCCAGAAACTTGCCCGTCACCTTCTCATCGAAGAAGGCTTCAATCACCAGGGCAACATGCCCTCCTGGCCTGACTGTTTGATAGGAGTCCACAGCCACCTTTCTCATGAATTCCCTCCAGCCCTCAAGCCCCCCCTCCGATACGCTTTCCTCGGTGTAAAATCCCCTCTGCAATCTCCAATACGGCGGGTCGAGGAAGATGAGGTCGCAGCCTTTGCACCTTTCAGGGAAGCCCTCCGAGAGGTCTTGGCCCAGGATATCCACCCTCGTCGGGGCTATATCGTATGCCCTGCACCTCCTCCCCATGACCAGGCAGGCGTCTATCGTCGAACCCCCTCCTGCCATGGGATCGCAAACCAGGTCTCCCTGCTCAGTGTAGTAGTAGAGCACATTCATCGCTATCTGGCCGGGTATGTTGCCGGGATGCTTCTCTCCCAGTCGAGGGTCTCTCTTGACGAAGTTCCAGACGTTATAGAGCCTGGGGCTGTTGTTCTGATATTCGGCCTTCCCGAAGAGCTTAAACCGTTCCTCGTCGCTTTTCCCCTGGAGGACGATCGCCCAGGTCGTTATGTCGTCCAGGCCGTTGTACTCGGCGATCTCCTCCACGGATTTCCCCCTCTCGAATTGCTGCTGAATGGTCGTGAATTGACCAGTCAGTTCACGACCAATAGCCTTTACTGTTTCTCGGGATAACCCGAACACATCGCCTATCTCCTCCTGCGTCCACCCCAAAAGGAGAAGGCGATAGATCTCGGCATCCCTCTTTGCCCTCCTCCTTCTGAGCTCCTCCCCTACCAGGCTGCTTATGTAGGAGGGGGAATAGCCGAAGGCTTCCGCAAGCTCTGCCACTATCCCGCTCCCTCGCTTTATCCTCTCCACGGGCATATCCTTGACGATCCTCAGCAATTGAAACCGGAGGCCACTTGAGGAGAGCCTGTCGCCATGCTTGAGGTTGAGCTGGGCGCTCCTTATCCTCAGTTCCTCGAGGTGTTCATCTTTGTCCAGCGGTTCATCCTTCCAGCATCTGGCCTCGATCTCGGAGATCTTCCCCTCTGTTACCTGCTTGTTGTATTCCCTGTAAGCAAGCAGGCGGTGCCACCCATCGAGGCAGATAAGCCTTTCGGTTTTCCTTCCATATTCATCAACGATGATCCTCTGCACTTCAATGGGAGGGAAGCGGGCCCCTCCCTTCAGCGCCTCGACGTAACTGGCTATCGTTCTAGGTGATTCATTCTGTCTTGGGTATATATCCCTGTCCAACGATACCTCATTCAGCTTAACTTTCACGGAAAACTCCCCTTAAACGGTCTCGCATATCGTTCTATAAACACTAACGCTCGCTGAGCGAGACTATGCATCATCTCAGGCCTATCATCGCTTTTTAGCACATTTGTTCTATTAATAGTATAGCATCACCTGCGCGTTTTGTCAACACTTTCCTTGAGTTTAGAGGTCGAGGGAATCGATGAAGTCGCGGAAAGCCGATGGCTCCTCCTCTTCCTCGGAGATGCTTTCCTCCTCAGTGCTCGGTGTAATAGCTGCCATCTCCATCACCGAGTCCGCGACAAAGATGGGGACCTTAGCGCGAACGGCCAGGGCGATGGCGTCACTGGGCCGGGAATCGACCTCTATATGGCGACCGTTAACGTCCATAACGATACGGGCATAGAAGGTATCAGCCCTCAGGTCATTGACCAGGACATGAGAGACCGTAGCCCCTATCTCGTCAATGACCATCTTCAACAGGTCATGGGTGAGGGGGCGAGCTGCTTTGAGCCCATGCAACTCGATGTTGATGGCCTCGGCTTCGAAGGGGCCGATCCAGATGGGCAGGTATCGTTGCGCCCCCACCTCCTTGAGAAGAACCACGTGGTGGTGAGACATCGTGCTGAGCCTGACGCTATCGACGGTTACTTCGATCATCCCCTCCAACCTCCTTCCTCATTCTACCGTTCAGGGCTCTTTATTTTTGATTATACCACAATAATCGCCAGTACACAAATGCGGAGTATATTTTGGCGGCTGCGCGAAGCCGCAGCCGCCAAAATATCTCACTTTCCCCTTCCTACAGCTTAAGGGGCTTTCAAGTTGTGTTGGCGCCGAAGACGGCAACGCAGCGAAAACTTACCGCGTGACAAAAGCCCAGGAAAGTGGTATAATATCGCCTGAAGACCATCTCATCTTCAAAAGGAGCGAAGCATGCAACCCAGCATTGAGCTGATCCTACGGGCCGTAATGGCCTTCTTAGGCGCCTACTTACTGGCCTTTTGGCTGAGCTTAGCCCTCTGGACCTTCCAAGACATCCGCTCAAGGTCGCGCGACATCCTTGCCCAGCTTCTGGCCACCCTACTGGTTCTGTTCTTTAATGTCCCGGGGCTCCTCCTCTACTTCGTCCTGCGTCCAAAGGAGACCCTGGCAGAGGCCTACGAACGATCCCTGGCGGAGGAGGCATTGCTCCAGGACATCGAGGATAGGCACGCCTGCCCTAGCTGCAAGCAGAGGGTTGAGCCCGATTTCCTGGTGTGCCCTTCCTGTCATACCGAGTTGAAGAAGCTATGTCCCAACTGTAATCGCCTGCTGCAACTTAGGTGGGACATCTGTCCCTATTGTGGGACCAGCCTCCCAGCGGATTCCGGGGAGGAGGCGCCAAGCGATGAGGGTGAAAAGTCGGCGCAAGTGACAAACGCTCACGCACTTGTCTCCGAATCCGAATCTGCTCAGTAAACCGCGTGAGCGTTTGTCAGTGACAAACGCTCACGCTCCGCTCGTTTCCGAATCTGCTACAATTACCAATCCGCGTGAGCGTTTGTCAGAGAGCACCGACTCCTCTGCATCAATCTGAGGAGCGGGGCGTTCTCTAACGCCCTCTAGAGGTGGTGGGGAATTCAGCACATCAATAGATTAGAGAGCGGCAAATTGCGCGTTCTGATGGTCTCCAAGGCCTGCGTTGTGGAGGCCTACCGGGGGAAACTGGAGGAGCTATCCCGCTTTAACGATATAGAGCTATCAGTCGTCGTCCCCCCTTATTGGCGGGATGAGCGGGGGATAATGCCCCTGGAGGGGAAGCAGCCCAGCGGCTACGAACTCATCGTCGAGGATATGGCCCTCAACGGCCACTTCCACCTCCATTTCTACCCCCATCTCGATAGGCAGGTGCAGCGCTTACGGCCGGATATACTCCACATCGAAGAGGAGCCGTATAATGTGGCTACCCTCCAGGCCACCTGGTTGGGCAAACGAGCTGGAGCGAAGGTCGTCTTCTTCACCTGGCAGAACATCCACCGCCGCTATCCGCCCCCCTTCTCCTGGATCGAGGCCTACAACTTCAGGCAGGCCGATTACGCCATCGCCGGCAACGCCGGGGCACGGGAGGTGCTGAGGGCTAAGGGGTATAAGGGGCCGATAAAAGTTATCCCACAGTTTGGCGTGGATCCGCATATCTACAAGGAACTCAAGGGGCTCAAGGGGACTCAGGGGTTCACTATTGGATTCGTGGGGAGGTTGGTGGAGGAGAAGGGGCCGCACATCCTCTTGCGAGCAGTGGCGAGGCTAAGGGGAGACTGGCAGTTGCGCATCTTGGGCAGCGGGCCCCTGCGGTCGCGGTTGGAAGGCCTTGCCCGAGGGTTAGGCGTCTCCGATAGGGTGACCTTCGACCCACCTATCCCCTCGATGGAGATGCCCAGCTACTACAACCGCTTGGATGTCCTCGTCCTCCCCTCTCTCACCCGCCCCAACTGGAAGGAGCAGTTCGGGCGGGTATTGATCGAGGCCATGGCCTGCGGGGTGCCGGTCGTCGGCTCGGATTGTGGGGAGGTCCCCAACGTCATCGGCCAAGCGGGCCTGATCTTCCCGGAGGGCGACGTCAATGGGCTGCGAGCCCGGCTGGAGCGGCTGATGGGCGACCCCCACCTCCGCATGCGCCTCGCCAAGCTTGGACGGGAGCGGGTTCTGGCTCATTACACCCAGGCCCGAATCGCTGCCGAGACCTACGAGGTCTACCGCCATTTGCACGCCTCCCTTCCTGTGGTATAATGGTGATATGGAACTCGAACGAGCCTATCAATTGTCGGCCATCGGCTACCGGCCGATGCGCATCGGCCTCAACGCCCACCTCTTGTCCCTCTCCCAGGGTTACCGGGGGGCGGGGATAAGCTGGTATATCTACAACCTGCTCCTCCACTTACCACAGGCCGATCAGGATAACGAATATATCGCCTTCCTCGGCGAGAGGAGGGTGGATTTTCCCAGCCTGACGTTACGGATATCCCGGCTGCCAACCATCAAGCCGCCAGTAAGGGTACTCTGGGAGCAGTTTATTCAGCCGCTGGAGTTAGTGAGGGAGGCCATCAACCTCCTCCATTCCCTGGCCTTCGTCCAGCCCCTCATCTGCCCCTGTCCCTCGGTGATAACCATCTACGACCTGAGCTTCCTCTTCTTCCCCGAGGGATTCAGACCTCTGAATCGCACATATCTCAGCCTTTTCACCACCTACTCTGCCAGACGAGCCGACAGGGTCATCGCCATCTCAGCCAGCACGAGGGAGGACATCGTCCGACACCTGGGGGTGGAGCCGGGGAGGGTAGATGTCGTCTACCCCGGCGTTGACGATGCCTTCCGCCCCATCGCCGATCGAGGGCGGCTCGCTGCCTTCCGAGAGAAGCGCGGCCTTCCAGAAAGGATCATCCTCTTTGTGGGGACGATAGAGCCGCGGAAGAACGTCGAGCGCCTGGTGCGGGCCTATGCTCGATTGAGGAGGGAAAGCGATCTGCCCCATAAGCTGGTCATCGGCGGCGCCGGTGGTTGGCTCTATGAAGGGGTATTTGCGGCCGTTGAGGAGCTGGGTTTGGGCGACGATGTTCTTTTCCCCGGTTATATCCCCAGGGATGAACTCCCGCTTTGGTACAACGCGGCTGGCCTTTTCATCTACCCCTCCCTCTACGAAGGCTTCGGCCTACCGCCCCTGGAGGCCATGGCCTGTGGGACGCCGGTCATAGCATCGAATACGTCCTCCCTGCCGGAGGTGGTAGGCGAGGCTGGCCTCCTGGTAGACCCATACGATGTGGAGGGGATGGCGGAGGCGATGTTCAAGGCTCTGACGGATGAGGGGCTGCGGGAGGAGATGCGAAGGAGGGGATTGGAGAGGGCCAGGGAGTTTTCCTGGCTAAAGACGGCCCGGGAGACGGTTAGGGTTTATGGGCGGGCTTTATCAGAGGAGGCAGGGGATGTTTGACCGATATAGACGATGGCTTTCTCTGGGATTAGGTTTGGTGGATATCCTGCTCATCAACTTGGCCTTTGCCGTCGCCTATTGGGTGCGTTATGAGCTGCAGTGGATCCGTCCCCTTGACGAGCGGTATTATGTCCCCTTCCGGGAATACCTCCCTGTTGCCCTAGCTCTGACGGTCATCCTGTTGGTCGTCTACAAGCTGGAGGGGGTCTACAATCAGCGGCGGGGAGCCTCTTGGCTGGATGAGGTCCGCGCCATCTTCAGCGGCACCCTCATCGGCATAGC
The DNA here is from genome assembly GCA_964420815.1 of uncultured Anaerolineae bacterium. Classification (GTDB taxonomy): domain Bacteria; phylum Chloroflexota; class Anaerolineae; order CAYQVA01; family CAYQVA01; genus CAYQVA01. The sequence continues at coordinate 5,610 of CAYQVA010000028.1, read as the reverse complement.
CATTATGATCGTCCTCTTCTTCTACTACAGGCCCCAGTTCTACTCCCGCCTCATGTTCGGCTACGCTGGCATACTTATCGTCGTCACCCTCAGCATCGGCCGACTGGTAGAGAGGAAGGTCATGGACCAGCTCCGCAAGCGGGGCATCGGCGTTGACCGGGTGCTCATTATCGGCGCCGGGGAGGTGGGGCGGGCCATCATGCGCAACATCATCGCCAAGCCGGAGCTGGGCTACCAGGTGGTGGGCTTCATAGACGACGACCCCGAAAGGGGGAGGAACGACATCGGCCGCTTCAAGGCCCTGGGAGGGACGGACAGGCTGCCTTCCATCCTCCAGGAGCGGGCCGTTGACGAGGTGATCATCACCCTCCCCTGGACGTCCCGCCCCAAGATACTCGACATCATGGCCCAATGCGAACGCCGGCGGGTACGCGCGAAGTTTGTGCCCGACCTGTTCCAGATGAGCTTGAGCCGCGTTGACGTTGACGACATTAACGGCATCCCCGTCATCGGGGTCAAGGAGGTCTCCATCCGCGGTTGGAACCTGGCGCTCAAGCGGGCCATAGACGTGGGCGTCTCCGCTGCCCTGCTGGCCTTCCTCGCCCCATTGATGCTCTTCATCGCCGTCCTGATCAAGGTTGATTCCCCTGGGCCGGTCATCTTCAAGCAGGTGCGGGTTGGGCGGGGAGGCCGCAGGTTCACCCTCTACAAATTCCGCTCCATGAGGGAGGGGGCCGAGGAGGAGATGAAGAAGCTCGCTGCCCTTAACGAGGCGCAGGGGCCCATCTTCAAGATAAGGGATGATCCCCGGCTAACCAGCGTAGGGAGGGCCCTGCGCCGCCGGAGCCTGGACGAGCTGCCCCAGCTCTACAACGTCCTGCGGGGGGATATGAGCCTGGTGGGGCCTCGCCCGCCCATCCCCTCCGAGGTAGAGCAGTACCAGGAGTGGCACAGGAGGCGCCTCGAGATATCGCCGGGGATGACCGGCCTTTGGCAGGTGAGCGGCCGCAGCGATCTGACCTTCGACGAGATGGTGATGCTGGACATCTTCTATATGGAGAATTGGTCCCTTTGGCTCGATTTCAAGATCATGCTGAAGACTATCCCCACCATCATCCTTGGCAAGGGAGCATATTAATGAGCCAATGACCAATGATTCATTGGGATTTGATGACTATGTTCGAGCTTTTACCTCAGGATAGAGACGATCTCGTCCGATTCCTGCGGGATTTGATCCGCATCCCCAGCCCCTCGACCGAGGAGGGGGAGGTTGCGGC
>CAYQVA010000028.1:0-4233 GCA_964420815.1 uncultured Anaerolineae bacterium | reverse complement strand
TGCGGGATTTGATCCGCATCCCCAGCCCCTCGACCGAGGAGGGGGAGGTTGCGGCGTGGTTGGCTGAGGAGATGCAGCGCGTTGGCTTCCCGGAGGTGTGGGTTGATCGCATCGGCAACGTCATCGGCCGTCTCGGAAGCGGCGGGGGCAAAACGCTCCTCTATAATGCCCACATGGACACGGTGGGCATCGGCGACCCCAAGTCCTGGTCGCACGACCCCTATGGGGCGGAGATCGAAGCTGGGGTCCTCTACGGCCGTGGTGCCTCGGACATGAAGGGGGCCTTGGCGGCCATGGTCTACGGCGCCAAGGCGCTCATTGATGCCGGCGTGGCCCTCGAGGGGAACTTCTACGTGGTGGGCGTGGTTCAGGAGGAGGTCTGCGAGGGGTTAGCCATGAGGGTGCTGATCGAGGAGGAGGGGATCAGGCCCGATTTCGTTGTCTTAGGTGAGGCAACTAACCTCCAGGTGAGCCGTGGGCAGCGGGGGAGGCTAGGGATGCGGCTGAGGACCCATGGGCGGTCCTGCCACGGCTCGGCGCCAGAAAGGGGCGTCAACGCCATCTACCCCATGGCCCGCATCGTCCTGGAGATAGAGAAGCTAAACGAGAAGCTAGCCTATGATCCCTTCCTGGGAAAGGGGAGCATCGCGGCTACGGTTATCGAGTCCACCAGCGGTGGCACTAACGTCATCCCCGACTCTTGCACCATTTACCTCGACCGTCGCCTCACCGCTGGGGAGACCGAGGCAGTGGCTGTGGCTGAGATCGAGGAGATCATCGCTCGCCACGCGCCCGATGCGGAGGTGGAGGTGCTGGAATACGAGGCCACTAGCTACAGGGGGTATCCCTGTCGTGCCCGACAATACTTCCCCGCCTGGGTTCTGGACGAGGATCACCCCCTTGTCCAGGCGATGGCACAGGCCATCGAGGAGACCTTGGGCTACAGGCCAGTTATCGGCAAATGGGCCTTCTCCACCGATGGTGCCTACACCATGGGGGTAGCGGGCATCCCCACCGTCGGCTTCGGCCCCGGCGAGGAGCGCTTCGCCCACACCGTCGAGGATCAGGTGCGGATAGAGGACGTGATCAAGGCGGCGCGGGTCTACGCGCGGCTGGCCGTTGACATCCTAAAATGAGGCCGATTCCTCTACAAATCGCGATCCGAACTTGCTCTCTTGACAGGCTACTCGGAATGGGGTAAAATGAGCCCCGATATTATCATCCCTTTATGATGGATAGTCTCTCCTGAGACCATCCATCACATCGAAAGGAGCGAGAGCAGATGTACCAAAGGACTATTGTTGTCGGCTATTTGGGCTCCGACCCGGAGATGCGCTACACGCCCGATGGCATACCGGTCACCAACTTCAGCGTGGCCACTACCCGCCGCTGGACCGATGCCGAGGGCCAGCCTCAAGAGAAGACCACCTGGTTCAGGGTAGCGGCCTGGCGGAGGCTGGCCGAGACCTGCAACCAGTACCTCAGCAAGGGGAGGCTGGTCCTGGTGGACGGCGATATAGACGCCTCCGCCTGGATCGGCAACGACGGACAGCCAAGGGCCCGCCTGGAGCTGACCGCCAGGACGGTGAGGTTCCTGGGCAGGAGGGAGGAGAGGGTAGCGCCTCCTGAGGAGGAGATCCCAGAGGAGGAAATACCCTTCTAGCTATCCAAGGGAACTCCTCCAGTAAGGTTTTCGAGGGCCACGCCTTTGGCGCGGCCCTCGAAAAATGCTGGATGATGAGCCTTCGCCTTCTCTAATAAAGGGTGAAGGTTCGTCAAAGGAGGGAGGTTGGACGACCTAGAGGCCATCGCCGAGAAAATCGTGGAAGGCTTGGAGGCTAAAGACGCCATAAGAGAGAGGGTCCTGACCATGTCCCGCCAGGTCATCCGGTGTGCGTCAAGGAGCATCCAGGCGATCCACCGCGGCGAGTATGAGGTAGCGAAGGGGCTATTGAGTGAGGCAACTGGGATCGTCGCCGCCATGGGGGTTGAGGCTGCAAGTTACCCCGACATCTACTCCGCGGGCTATGTCCGAGATGCCCAGAAGGAGTTTGCCGAGGCCAGCGTCACCTATGCCCTGATCAGCGGCCAACCTCTACCCGACCCGGATGATCTGGGGGTTGAATACGCCGCCTACCTCAATGGCTTGGGCGAGGCCATGGGCGAGCTGCGGCGTTACATCCTGGGTCTAATCCGTCGCGGCCAACCGGAGCGGGGGGAGGAGCTTCTGAAGATCATGGAGGACATCTACGGCGTGCTGGTTGCAATAGATTTCCCCCATGCCATCACCGGTGGCTTGCGCCGCACGACGGATATGGTGCGCGGGGTGATGGAGAGGACGAGAGGCGACCTGACGATGGCCATTCGCCAGGAGAGGCTGCGAGAGGCATTGGAGGAGTTGGAAGGCAGGGTATTAAAGGGGCCGGAGAGGGTTGATGACGAGCCTTCGCCTTGAGGAAAATACCTTTAAAGAGCGAAGGCTCATCAGAAGGAACTAAGAATTGACGTGCAAAGATAGGGCTTTGATCAAATTGAGACGATTTCCCCAATTCCACTTTGGGCGGGATGGAATGAAAAACTCTAGGGGGTAACGATGAAAGGCTTGAAGACGAGGGGGCATCGGCCATTCCCCTGGCTCCAAGTTATCCTGAGCTTCCTCTATGTGGCCTTCTTGGCCGGGGGGATCTACTTCGGCTACCTCTTCTATGCAACGGTGAGGGAGGTGGTTACCCAAACCCAACCCACTCCTCCTCCAAAGCCATCTGCCGTGAGCGAAGGGGAGGAAATGGAGTGGAGTGAGGAGGTAGTGGTCCCACCCAAGTGGGAGAAGAAGGAGAGGATGAATATCCTCCTATTGGGCCTCGATCAACGGGAGGGGGAGTATGGCCCTTGGCGCACCGACACCATGATCGTCGTCACCATTGACCCCGAGACCAAGACGGCGGGGATGCTCTCCATACCGCGCGACCTCTGGGTCCCCATACCCGGCTATGGGGAGAACAGAATCAACACCGCCAACTTCTTCGGCGATAGGGATAAGTATCCTGGAGGGGGGGCGGCTTTGGCCAAGGAGACCGTCCAGTATAACCTGGGTGTGCCCATCCATCGCTATGTGCGCGCAAACTTCAGGGGTTTCAAGGAGATGATTGATGCCATAGGCGGCATCACCGTTGACGTCGAGGAGCCCATAAGGGATGACCGATATCCCGATGGGGACTACGGCTATAAGACCATCTTCATCCCTGCGGGGCGACAGCATATGGACGGTGAGACAGCCTTACAATACGTCCGCACCCGCTACGGCGGCAGCGACTTTGCGCGGATCAGAAGGCAACAGAAGGTGCTCCTCGCCATAAGGGATAAGGTCCTGAGTTTGGATATCCTGCCCACCCTATCGCCTAATAAGCTGATCAGCTTGATGAAAGCTATGCGCGATGTTGTCCAGACCGATCTGCAACCCAGCGAGATATTGACCTTAGCCCAGATCGCCGTCCAAATAGACCAAGAGGACATCAAGGGCCGCGTGATAGATGAAACGATGACCACTCCGGCAATCGTGGCCAACGGCGCCGATGTCCTCCTCCCCGACCGGGAGAAGATCAAGGAGGTGGTTGATGAGCTCTTTTTCCCTCCCTCACAGCCCGATGAGGAGCAGCTCGAGAGGGTGAAAAGGCTCGCTGAGGAGGCAGCCAAGATAGTGGTCCAGAATGGCACAACGAGGAGCAAGCTGGCGCAGGAGACGGCTGCCTTCTTGCGGAGGCAGGGGTTTCAGGTAGTCAGTTACGGCGATGCTGATCGTCTCGATTACCCAAAGACCATCATCATTGATTACAGCGGCAAGAGTTACACCATCGGCCTTCTGGCTGAGTTGTTCCACGTCGAGGCCGAGAACGTCCGCCGCAGCCCCAATTCGAGGAGCGAGATAGACATCCGTATCATCATCGGGGAGAACTTCGACTTGCCTGCCAGATAAGCTAAGGCTGAGGCCTATAAACCCGGAAAGCCCCTCCACTTCCCTGAAGTGGAGGGGCTTTCAGTTTTCTGGAAGCTGACGTGGCATCAAGGGGTGCGCATCGGGAGATGTGACCCTCATGGGAAGGAGGTGCGCTCGGCAGCGCCCCTTCAAGCGGCTCTGAGGCTACAGGCCAGCGGCATCCAGGACGGCGGGGACGAGCCTCTCCCAGCCGATGGGCATGATGTGCACCCCCTGGCAGAGGTCCTTCATCTCCCTGA
>CAYQVA010000027.1:0-12887 GCA_964420815.1 uncultured Anaerolineae bacterium | reverse complement strand
GTTGTAGCGCGTCTTGGCCTTCATCCGCGCCAGGATGGCGTCGAGGTCGGCGGTCAAATCCACCGCCATGGTGTTCCGCGGCTGAATCCTCTGGCGGCTGGGCCGAAACCCCAGATCTCGCAGCCGCTGTCTCAAGCTGGGATCATCAGCCAAGTTGGGCTCGATCTTCAGGAAGATGGCCCCCTCCCTCCGGGCCACCTGGTGGATGGCCGAGAGCAGGGTCGTCACGGCTTCCCTCTCGAGGGCGACGATGGGGCCTTTAGGGACGTAGGCAAAAGAGCCCAAAGGCAGGCGACGCAGAAGAAGCTGAGCCCCAGCTACGATCTGTCCTCCCTCCTCTACAGCAAGGCGTATCGGCCGCCAGCCGAACTTGGCCTTGAACTCGCCCCACTCGTAGGATTGGAGGAGGTGCCCCATGGCTGAGTCGGCCACGAAATCGTTCCACGCCTCCCTATCCCGACTCATTAACGGTTTGACCCTCACAGGAAGCCTCCCGCACCATCCATCACCAACACTTAGGAATCGGCCACTCTATTTGCGCCAAGAGGGGCGTTGGAGAACGCCCCTTCCTCGATTTGTAATATGATTATACCACACCCCAGCCCCCTTGAGTAGCGCTGCCCTCTCTGCAGGCGGGGAGGGTTTATTTGTCGCCCAATATTGGGGGAGGTGGCGAGAGGGGAAGTGGGGGTAAAGTGTATTCTCCTTGACAGGCTAAGCCATCTGTGCTACCCTACCAGCTAAAAGCTGCCGGACCAGTTTGCCCAGCAGTCCCTTTTTCGTGACGTCCTGCCACATCTGGCGCAGCGCAAAACGGGGCGAGGACGCCCCTCTTAGCAACTGAGAGGCTTTCGCCTTGCCCTAGAAGAAAGCGCCCGGTAGCTAGGTTTAAAAAGTTGAACCTGGAGGCTCTTATGGATCACGTGAAGGGCTTAAGGTGCGTCCTCTGCGGGGGCGAGTATGGCGTCGAGGAGACGCTATACACCTGCCCCAAGTGTGGCGTCGAGGGCATCCTCGACGTGGTCTACGATTATGACCTCATCGGCCAGAGGCTGAGCAAGGGGAGGCTGGCTCAGAACCCCGAGCGGTCAATCTGGCGCTACGCGGACCTCCTGCCCATAGCCGACAGGGGCTTGATCCCTCCTTTGCAGGTCGGCTGGACGCCCCTCTATCACGCCAAGCGATTGGGGAAGCAACTGGGTCTGGAGAACCTCTACATCAAGGACGATGGGCGAAACCCAACCGCCTCCTTCAAGGACCGGGCCAGCGCGGTGGGCGTGGTCAAGGCCCTGGAGCTGGGCTTCGAAACCATCACCTGTGCCTCTACAGGAAACGCCGCCTCCTCCCTCGCTGGCCTGGCGGCGAGCGTCGGTTTGAGGAGCGTCATCTTCGTCCCGGAGCGAGCGCCGACGGCCAAGGTAGCTCAGCTCCTCATCTTCGGCGCTGAGGTCATCATGGTCAAAGGCACCTATGACCAGGCCTTCGACCTCTGCCTGGAGGCATCGGCCGCATACGGCTGGTATAGCCGGAACACGGCCTATAACCCATACCTCTCCGAGGGGAAGAAGACGGCGTCCTTCGAGGTCTGCGAACAGTTAAACTGGGAGGCCCCGGACAGGATTTTCGTCTCCGTAGGCGATGGCTGCATCATCGGGGGTCTCTGGAAAGGGCTCAAAGACCTCTATGCCCTGGGGTTCATCGAGCGTTTGCCTCAACTCGTCGGCGTCCAGGCTGAGGGCTCGGCACCACTGGTCAAGGCCTGGGAGGAGGGCAAGGAGGAGGTTGAGCCCATCGTCCCCCGCACCATCGCCGACAGCATCGCCGTGGGGGTTCCCCGCGACCGGGTGAAGGCGTTAAGGGCGGTGCGGGAATCGGAGGGGCTCTTCCTCGCCGTCAGCGACGAGGAGATACTGGAGGCCATGCGGGTCCTGGGGCGAGGGGCTGCCGTCTTCGCCGAGCCGGCTGGGGCGGCTGGCTTCGCCGGCCTGATAAAGCTCGTCCGGGAGGGGAGGATAGGCCCTGATGAGCGGATAGTGGTCATGGTCACCGGCAACGGCCTGAAGGACGTGGAGAGCGCCATCAAGGCCACTGGCAAGCCCTACCTCATCGAGCCGACGATGGACGACCTGCGGCGATTGATGACCCAACAGCGTCTCAGCGGCGCAGCGTCTTAGCGGCCCAGCGGTCTCAGCAACTATCGCTTAGACGCTTGGACGCCTAGACGCTGCCCTTCAGGGTAGGGCATGAAATTCGATGGGCAAGAGAGCCAGGAGAAGGGGGAGGTGGCGCAGCGCGAAGGAGGCGATGACCGACTTGGAGATGGCCTCATCCAGACCCAGGAGGGGGAACCTGGTGAAGACGATGAGCAGGGCTTCCACCACGACGAAGCCCTTGAGCAGGCCGAAGAGCAGCCCGCCCAGGTGATCCAACCAGCCCAGGGAGAGGGCCTCCGCCAGCTCCCGCAGGAGGAGGGAGAGCAGGCTGACCGCTATCCATACCCCTATCAGAATGGAGAGGAAGCTGAGGGCCTTTGTCACATTCGGAGTGGGTATGTATTCCCTCAATAGCTCCGCCCCAGCCGGGTAGTAGAGGCCAGCCAGGTAGACCCCTAGCACGAAGCCGATCAGGGTCAGGGCCTCACGAATGATGCCCGTCATCAGGCTGGTCAAGGCGAACCAGCCCATGATGACGATGATCATGATGTCCAACCAGTTCATCGCTTTCACTTCCTCTCAGCTATCTTCTTGCACCTCTTCGGCCCAGAATCCCATTCCCCGATCCCTGGCCGACAGAAATCGCATACCATTATAACACAGATGCTGACCTTGGACAACAGGCATTTGAAAGGGCTAGCTCTCAGCACCCTCTTCCCTGCGCTCTGGTTACATCCCAGACACCACCTCGATGCATTCGAGGGGAGATAGAGGTTTTGAGGAGTTATGTTTAGGCGGCTGCGGCTCCGCTGCCCTGTGCAGGAAAACGGGCTTTTAAAATGTCTGTTGCGCGATATGGATAATCGTGATAGACTATCCCCATGAGAAGCTGAAAAAACCAGAGGCCTTCAACTCGATGAGGCTAGGGCAAGCGTCCATCTCAAGCAGCCTGAATAAGGAGGAAGGTCATGGGAAGACTCAGCTCAAAATCGAGGACAGCAGCAGTGTCACCAATCCGGATAGTTCTGGAGATTCTGCGGAGGATCTTGTCCTTCCTGTTCGGCAGGGGGAAGGGGCCTAGGGAACTCGGCCCCCCGCGTGCAAGCCCCCTGAGGTCCTTTCAACTCCAGCGGTTGGAGAACTTCTATCTAGAAGAGGAACCACCCGAGGGGTTCTGGGAGAACCTGGCCGTAGTCTGGGCGAAGAGCTGCAAAGCGCTAAGCCTAGCCGTCTTGGAGAGGGCTGGGCGAGGCACCCATTCCGATGAAGTCATCAATCTGCTCTCATGGCTTCTGGAGCACAAAGAAAAGTGGGTGGATGCAGAGAGGGAGGCCATGGTCACGGAGAGCGCCTGGCTGGCCGCGTGGCTCATCCACAATCGCTTGCCTCGTGATATGCTGGCGGCTATCCACTCGCTCATGCGGGATCATTCCTTCGAATATCTGGGGAGGATCAGAGATGAGCCCTCCCTCGTGGACGACTGGCAAGGCTCCAGAGAGAGGCACTACATAGTCTTGGCCTATTGCATGTGGAGGGATAGCGATCTGCGAGGAGCGGCGGAATGGGCCCTTAGCTTCGCGCCTAATCTCGCTCCTGAAAAGAGGTTTTGGCCGGATAGAATCCACCCTAACCCGCACTACATCGCCTTGGAGATCATCTTCCAGAGCCTCAATGAGACCTGCTGGCGCATGGCCGGTCTATCCACCGAGGGTCTGGAGTTCTTCCCCAAGCTGCCGGAGCTGGCGGATATCTACTTCCGCAGCGTTAACAAGAGGAATCGCTGGGTCTGGATTGAGGGCTACCACCAATGCGCCGAAGAGTACATGAGGGAGGACGAAGAGTGCCCCGGATGGATAAATTGGGACGAAGAAGGAGGAGGCTACGTCTACGATGGCAACGGGATAGCGCCCTCCTTCTGGGATTTCGCCCTCTGGCGCTTGACCCAGAGCGGGGATTACCTCTTCCCTGCCCATGGCGTCCTGGAGGGCATGTGGTCTGATGAGAGGCAGCCCTGGTGGTCAGGCCATGGCTTCCACCACCGCATCCTGCTCCAGCACATCTACACCACCAACCTGGCCTATTGGGTCTTGTGCGATTCACCCCCTGCTCTGGGGAGCATCAGAGCGTAAAATAGAGAGGCCGCAGGATCACCTCGCGACCTCTCATCTTGTCAGCTCAATTATACCAAGGCCATATAACATACGAGTTTCAAATCCTCTTCAGTAAACTCCGGCACCGGTGGGCGCTCCGGCCGCGTCAGAGGATTGTCACGGGCAAAGGACTCCAAACTGGCCAGGAGAGCCTCCGCGTCGCCTCTATTGCGCCAGATCCTTCGCAATCTCCGCAGATACGGCTCAGGGAGCGGCTCGGCAAAGTAGCTCGTGAGTTCCTCCACCGCCTCGCTTCGCTGCAGGGTCTTGAGCCAGTTGAGGATGTGGTTCTGGGGAGGCTGGAGGCGAGGGGGTTTCAGCCGGGCCCGCTGCAGGCGGGCTACGACGTGCCTTTTGGCCCGTTCGATGATGGGATAGATGTCGAAATCGGGGACGACAGTCGGCTCGCCCTCCCCGCAGCGCACCAGCCGCATCACCTCCAGCCTGCGCCCCAGGAACTTCCCCCTCGCCAGGTCATAGAAGAGCCAAAAGTGCTGATTCCCGCCTCTAAGATGGACGAAAAGCCCCCGCCTGCCATCGGGCGCCCGCTTCCCCGTCCCAACGCCCAGCGGGATGTCCCTCAGCTTCTCCTCGCCCATGCGCTTCAGGAAGTCAAGCAGCTCCTGCTTCAGAAACTCGCCCACGTCGAGCTCGGAGAGGGACTCTAGCTCGCCCCATATCGTCTCATCCTCGTCGGCGATGCGGCGCAGGGCGTTGAAGTCCTGGGGTGTCGGCATCTCGCCGAGCACCGGCGCGTCCAGAAGCCCGCTGCGGTTGATGTCCTCGAGCCTCTCCCTTAGCCGCCGCACGAGCCCCAGGAGGGACTCGAGGGCGTCTTCAGGGATGAAGTTATAGGCGTGGACGACATCGTAATCGGAGCCCAGGCGGTCAACGCGCCCGATGCGCTGCACCATTTTTCCCTCGACCGTGCCGGTTCATCAGGTGGGATTACACCGGTTGGCGATGATGGTTTTCTGGAATGCCTCGCCCCTACATCGGCGTCCGTAATCCAAATTATGCCGTGCACGTGGTTGGGCATCACCACGAATTCGTCCAACTGCACGTGGGGGAAATGGCGTGGGATGCGTTGCCACATCGTTTCCACCACCCGCCGCAATGTCGGGTCCTCGAACAGGCATTGGCCGTTGTGGGTGCAGATGGTGACGAAGTATGCCCCTGGGCTGGTGTAGTCCCAGCCGCGCAGCCTTATGGAACGCCGGTGATGTCTCTCAGGAGTGTAACCCATCTCCGCCCGCCTATGGCTTTAAGAGTTTGAGCAAGCGCATGAATCCGGCTTGCTCAAAGTGGTGATCGGTGGTGAGCGCTTCGACAATGCCGCGCTTTTGCATAACGATGAAACTGACAGCACCACCAATGACCAGTCCCTGTCGGGCCTCGATTTCAGCAGGGCCCAGGCGGCCGCGTCCAGTGAGGGGTCCACGTGGACGATTTCGACATATGGGGGCTGTTTTGATAGCATCTATGTAGCGGAATTGTGCCGGCCGGGGCACACGGAGTGGACTGGTGAAAAGCGAGACCAGCTCGGCGAGAACGTAGTTGGTGGTGACCAGCCGTCTTCCCTGTCGCTTCCAGCGACGGAACGATTCCGAGGCCTGGGCGTGTTGCGGTTCGGTGCGGACAAACAGGACCGCCCAACCGGCAGTATCTATGAAGACCTCATCCACCCCGTAGCTCCTTCACCAGGGCTTGCCCCACATAATAGTCGTGGCGCTCCGCTACGCCGCTAACCTCACACTCAATGGTGCCGATCAGGGCCTCCAGAGGGTCTTCAGTGGCAATTTGTGCTCGCCTGATGGCTTCGGACAGCCATTCCACTACCATCTGTGCAGGTTCCAACCCTCTTATCTCCGCCTGCATCTTGATGGCCTCATAGGTCTCTTCAGGTATTTCCAGCGTGATTGTGCGGTTCATGGTTCGCCTCCTCTTACCGGTTCCCCGCGCATTCTATCATCGCTTCGCTTTCGGGTCAACTGTCTCATGTCGTGGCATCCCCTGCACTGATCTGCCTTCGCCGGTTCCATCGCTGCCCCGAGGGAGGCTCCGTCGTCTGAAGCGCAGGCCATACAGCCGATCCTCCTCCCGCAGCTTCTCGATGGCCTCACCGAAGACGGCGATGAACTCCAGGGAGACATGGCTAGGGGGTGGTTACGGCCATGGCCCGGAGCACCGCCGGGTCGAAGTTAATGGGCCCCGGAATCATTAGCAGCTTTCGCTCGTTCATCTTCTCCTCCCATAGGTTGCTAAGGGGAGAGGCGATGTCCCATCTTGTTGCCTCAATTGCTCGAACTCCTCCCGACGTATCTCCATCTCGACGCCTTCGTGCTCGCCCAGCTCTACGGAGAACCGCCTGACAACGCCCATCCTCTTGAAGCCGCACTTGGCGAAGCACCTCTGGGCTCGGAGGTTGTGGGTGAAGGTGAAGAGGTAGACCCTCTGCAAACCCTCTGTCTCGAAGATGTGCTGCAAGAAGGTGATGACGGCATCGCTCCCATAGCCCTGGCCCCAATAATCCTTCTCGCCGATGACGATGCCTAGCTCCGCTTGCCCCTCCTTGCGGTCTATGGCGAAGCAGCCCACCCGCCCGATCAGCTCACCCTCAGGGGTGAAGATGGCGAAGATCTCCCTCCTGGGGTCGGGCCTCAGCCGCTCCCGCTTGAACCCCTCCTTGAACTCCTCAAAGGTCAACGGCGTCGGAGAGCCCCCGCTCCACCGCAGGACCTCCTCGTCCCGGCTCCAGCGGTATATCCTGGCCAGCTCATCGTCGGTGAACCCATCCTCGTAGCTGCGGAGGATGACCTTCCGTCCCCGCAATATCACTTAGCAACCCCCATAGCTCTTGAAATTGGCGATAAGATCGCCTTCGAGAGGCGGTAAAAAGCCCCCTCCGTCTTCATGGAGGGGGCTTTTATGGCCGATCACTCCTGGGCTGCTCCCCATCTCAACTTCTCTTCCTCCTCGGGGAAGCGGGTGAGGACTACGGCCTTCTCGGCGAGGAGGACCCTATCCCCCAGCTCCAGCTCCTCCACCGGTTTGGCAGGGGGTATCCTCTCCTTTGGAGGAAGGGGGATTATCCCTATCTCCGTCCCCTCCCGGTTATACTTCCTCTCCACGTAGGCCAGCCCCACCTGGAAGCCCTGGGCGTCGAGGGCACAACTGGTCACCCGACCGATATACTTACCCCTCTTATCCACCACCAGGTCTCCAAGCTTGGCCATCTTCACCCCCCTCTCCACCATCCGGAAGCGGATGATTTCCATAGTCCTGGTGGCCTCCTTCTTCAGGAGGGCCTCCCTGCCAATGAAGTAGGGCTTGTGGAACTTGACGTATGGGCCGAAGCCAGCCTCTATGGGGGAGATGTTGTAGGGTCCTGCCAGGTCGTGGCCGTGGAGGGGGAGCCCGGCCTCAGTTCTGGTGGAGTCCCTGGCCCCAAGGCCGGCAGGCTTCACGCCGAAGGGTTCGCCTTTCTCCAGGAGCAGGTTCCAGAGCCTCGGGGCATCATCGGGGTGGACGTAGAGCTCATAGGCTATATCCTCGCCGGTATAACCGGTGCGGGCCACGATCATCTCCATCCCCGCCAGCTCCGTCTCTATGAACTCCGTCCTCCTGATCCTAGCCAGCTTCCTTTTCAGCTCCCTATCGTCCGTCAAGCTCTGAAGGATGGCCAGGGATTTGGGTCCCTGCAGGGCGATGTCTATCCTCCTATCCTCACCCGATGATGGGTCCTTGAGGTCCCTGATGATGGCTTTCCCCTCGATCTCCAGATCGGGGTGTTCCCGATCTATCAAGTACTCTCCGGAGTTGACGGCATTCAGCCAGGCGAAGTCCTTCTCGGCGTTGGACGCATTGACCACCAGCATGTAGCGGTCGGCAGCCCGGCGGTAGATGAAGAGGTCGTCAATGACGTTGCCGTCCGGGTCGAGGAGGTAGGCATATTGGGACTGCCCATCGCCTATCCAGCGCACGTAGTTGGAGACGACCAGGTCCAGGAAGCTGGTGGCATTCTCGCCAGCCACCTCCAGCACCCCCATGTGGCCGACGTCGAAGAGCCCCGCTGCCTCCCTCACCGCCCGGTGCTCCTCGACGATGCTCGTATATCGAACCGGCATCTCCCAGCCGACGAAGGGGATCATCTTCGCCCCCAGCTTCAGGTGCTCCTCGTAGAGGGGGGTGCGCCTGAGCCCCAGCTCCCTCTCATCCCATCGCCATTCCTTCTTCTCCACCCTGGGCCTCACGCTCTCCAGGTGCTTCTGGCCGACGAAGTAGGGCTTAGAGACATGGAAGAGCGAGCTGTGTCCGGCTTTGTAAAGGGAGAGCGCATCGGGCCTCTCCCCCCGCCGGTATAGGGGCAATCCGGCCTCAGACCTCAGGGCATTCCTGGCCTCCAGCCCCGCCGGCTCGGCCCCCGCCTCGAGGAGAAGGTTCCAGAGCTTGGCTGCCTCATCCGGATGGACTAGGAGGTCGAACCTCATCTCGCCTTCCCCGTAGCCGTTGTGCGAGACGAGGGCCTCGATCCCGCCGAGCTGCCCCTCCCAGAAGCGGGAATTCCCGACCTCGGGCAGATCGGGGTTCAGCTTGCGTAGGACATCCAGGGCTCTTGGCCCATAGATGGCCAATGCCGTTTTGCGCGCATCCCCGTCCGCATCCTCCATTAAATCCCTAACCACCACAGGCCCCTCGACCTTGCGGAAGAGGTCATCATCGTCGAAGAGGACATATCCGTCGCTGAGGTCCCTCATCCAGGTCTTGACCTTATCGGCGTTCTCGGGGTTAGTCATCACGATGAACCTATCGCGGGCCCACTTGTCGGACTCGAAGCGGAGGATGGTGATGTCGTCAATGAGCTTGCCCTTGGGGTCGAGGAGGAATGAGCGCTGGCTCTCACCGGGATGGAGCTTCGACACGTCGTTGGTGGATATCTGCTGCAGGAAGGGCATCGCCCTCTCGCCTATCACCTCCAGGAGGGCCATGTCGCCCAGGTCGAACAAGGCAGCCCCGTTCCTGGCCGTCTCCAGCTCCTCCTTGGGGTCGCGATAGTGGATGGGCACCCTCCAGCCGGCGTTCTCGACCAGCTCGGCCCCTAACCTCTGGTGCTCGGCAAGCAACACGGTCTCCCTGGCGGGCGGCTTCTCATGGAGGAACCAGTAGTGGGGGTAGTTGATCCCCCGAGCGGGGATCTCAACCTCTGCCTGGGCCGCCAGCTCCTCTACCTCGCGCTTCGCCTCCTCCAGGATGTCCATGTCTATCTTGCCTCTCCAGAGGGGGCCCAATAGCCCCTCGTAGACGTAAGGCTTGATGTTGAGCAGCAGCCGGGCGATTATGTCTGCGATTTTGTCCATCTCCTCCACGCCCATCCCCCGCTGGGTGACCCAAGGGGTGCCTAAGCGGATGCCCCTGGCCTCGGAAGCATCTTTATCTCCAGGGATGGTGTTCTTGTTGGCAACTATCCCCGCCAGGTCAAGGATGCGAGCTCCTATCTCCCCCATGAGCGGGAAACCGGTGCCCCCGTCAATAGGTCTCAGGTCTATCACCAGGAGGTGGGTATTCGTTCCCCCATAGGCCAGCGTCAATCCCCGCTTCTGCAGCCCTTCAGCCAGGGCCACGCAGTTCTCCACGATCCTCCTCTGGACCCTCTTGTATTCCTCCGTCTGGGCGATCTTGAAGGCCACGGCCATGGCCGCGAACTTGTTGACGTGCGGGCCGCCCTGCGCGCCCGGGAAGACAGCCTGCTCTATTAACCTGGCCATATCCTCGTCCGTGGTCATGATGACCGCTCCCCTGGGGCCGAAGATGGTCTTGTGGGTGGTGAAGGTGGTCACATCGGCGATGCCCACCGGGTTAGGATAGACCCCGGCGATGGCCAGCCCCGCGGTGTGGGCGATGTCAGCCATGAGGAGCGCCCCGCAGGCATCGGCTATCTCCCTGAACTTCTGCCAATCGGGGGCCCAGGAGTAGGAGGTATATCCGGCGACGATGATGTCCGGCCTGTACTCGAGGGCCAGCTTCATTATCTCGTCGTAGTCCAGCCTCCCGGTGGCCTTGCTCGTTCCGTAGGATACGACCCTGTAGCGTCTGCCGGAGATGTTGAACTCGCTGCCATGGCTTAAGTGCCCTCCCTGAGAGAGGGACATGCCCATGATGGTATCGCCCGGTTGGAGTAGGGCATCGTAGACGCCGAGGTTAGCCGGCGTTCCAGAGAGGGGCTGGATGTTCACGTAGATCTGATCGGCGCTGACCGAATCCGTGGCGAAGCATTGGGCACATCGCCTCTGGGCCAGGCACTCGATCAGGTCTATGTAGTCCATGCCCTTGTAGAATCTCCGGTCCCCGTAGCGCCGGTAGTAGGCCAGCCCGCGATCGAAATGGAGCAGCAGCTCCTCTTCCTCCTCGGTCATCTGGATGCGGGGATACCCCTCAGCGTAGATGTTGTTGAAGACCGATCCCAAGGCCTCCCGGATGGGCTTCGGGCAGTAGCTCTCTGAGGGGATCATGATCAGTTTCCTAGCCTGCCTCTCTTCCTCGAAGGCTATCAGGTCGGCCACGGCGGGATCCACCTCGGCCAGCTCCCTCCCGAAGACCAAATCCCAATATTCTTGTCCTCCCTTTCTCGACCTCATCGTCAATCCTCCTTTAACCAAAAGTTGATCGCTTCAAGCTCTGTTTTCCCATCTAGCCACCTGACACTTTCCTCCGGGGCAAGGCGAAGCTCTCTTTCACTTGCTACAGAGGGGCGTCCACGCCCCGTCTTGTTCTGAGGCGAGACCTGACGAACAGTCTCGCTGTATTGCAATTAGTACACTTTGTACGCGATGCATAGCTGCTGAGCGAGACTGCTCGTCACCTGACGAACTCTCTCTGACAAATGGTCTCGCCCCCATGGGAAGCCATTTCGCTTTAGGGGATATAGCGCCCCAACACCGGCGAGACCATTCGTCAGGGCAAGAGATGGCGAGAGAGTTCGTCACCTGACGAACTCTCTCTGACAAATGGTCTCGCCCCCAAGGAAGCCATTTCGCTTTAGGGGATATAGCGCCCCAACACCGGCGAGACCATTTGTCATCGCCCCAGCTGCAGCCAACCCTTTGGGGTGACGAATGGTCTCGCCGATAGCGAGGTGATTGGATCATAAGCAGATAGCTCCATCCAGGCGAGACCATTCGTCAGGTGACGAACAGTCTCGCTAGGTAGCTATGGCATCGCGTCCAAAACGTACAAATCGCAATATAGCGAGACTGTTCGTCAGGGCAAGAGATGGCGAGAGAGTTCGTCACCATTTGTCAGAGGACGCCACTTTAAATTCTGTAGATTTCTCGACGATGCCTGACCCGGAGTAAAACGATGTCCTCGCCTTCGATATCATAGCGAATGCGATAATCCCCCACCCGCCAACGCCACTCGCCCGTCTCGACGGCTTTAACCTTTCTTCCTTGGTAAGGATTCTGCTTGATCCTCTCCAAAGCCGCCAATACTCGCCTTTTCGTCTCGGGCGGTAGCCTCTTGAAGTCTTTGGTGAACGTCTTGGTGGGGACGATTTTGAATCGCTTCACTCGGTGCCCTCGGCGATTTTGTAGAGGTCTTCCAGTGTATCCACTTCGCCGCGCTGATACTCCGCCCTCGCTTCCCTAATGCTGGCCAAGTATTCAGGATCGGACAGCTCGCCGATGGTTTCCAACATGTCCTCGAAATCATCAACACTGATCAGCACGACTATAGGGAGACCACCCTTCTCGATGAGCAGGCGATCCTTGTTGCGCCATATCTCCTCGGCCAGCCGTTCGAAATTCATTTTGGCCTCCTTAAGGCCAATTGTCCTCATCATCTCATCCTCCTTAATGCCCTAACAGTCCCATATGGTTGGGCAATCCCTCACCAGGCCAAGGCTCAATTCAGGCATAACCGGCCAGAAGCCAGGGAATCGCTACCCCGGACGGCGAGCCTGCGGCTATAATCGCTCCATAGAAATTCTAGCACGCGGTTTGTTCCCTGTCAACCACTCTTTTTGAGATTTAACGGCCCCGACGCGCCTGGACCATCAGCAGCCCGACGATGCTCTTAGCGTCGCATATCTCGCCCGTCTCGACCATCCCCAGCGCCCTGGAGAAGGGGACCTTTACCACCTCGATGCTCTCATCCTCCGCAGGGGCGAGGGGATGGGGGCGCAATTCCGTGGCCAGATAGAGGTGCATGTACTCGGTGCAGAAGCCGGGGCTGGAGTAGAAGCCGCCGATCCTCTGGAGCTGGCCAGCGGCGTAGCCCGTCTCCTCCCTCAGCTCGCGCTGAACACAGGTAGCCGGATCCTCGCCGGGCTCGATCCCCCCGGCCGGTATCTCCAGGAGGTCCCGCTCGGCTGGCTTGCGGAACTGACGCACCAAGAGCACATTATCTTCATCGTCGAGGGCCACGATGGCCACGCAGTCCACGTGTTCGACGATCTCCCGCTCGGTGGTGCGCCCATTCGGCAGGCGGACGGTGTCCACCCGCAGGTTCAGGACGCGCCCCTCGTAGATGCGCCGGCTTGATATGGTGGGCTCCTCGCTCAATGGCCTCCCTCCTATCGAAAAGAAAG
>CAYQVA010000026.1:0-12902 GCA_964420815.1 uncultured Anaerolineae bacterium | reverse complement strand
ACCAGTTCCTGGGGCAGACCCGCCGTCAGGTCGGTGGGGACGTAGCCGGGAGCCACTGCGTTAACGGTGATGTTGCGTGAGCCGACCTCCTTGGCCACGGCCTTGGTGAAGCCTATGAGCCCCGCCTTGGCTGCGCAATAGTTGGCCTGGCCGGCATTGCCCGCCAGGCCGGCCACCGAGGTGATGTTGACGATGCGGCCATAGCGCTGGCGCATCATGGGGCGCATGGCGGCCTTGGTGCAATTGAAGGCCCCCTTGAGGTTAGTATTGATGACCAGGTCCCAGTCCTCCTCCGACATCCGCACGAGCAGATTATCGCGGGTGGTGCCGGCGTTATTGACTAGGATATCCAGGCGGCCGTAGCTCTCGAGGGCGGCCTTGATGAGCCTCTTGGCGTCGTCGGCATTTCCAACGTCGGCCTGGACGGCGATGGCCTCGCCCCCCTGGGCCTTGATGGCCCCGATGACCTCCTGTGCCGCCTCGGCGTTGGCGCGGTAGTTGACCACCACTTTGGCGCCCAGGCTAGCCAGCTTCAAGGCGATAGCCCTCCCGATGCCGCGGGAGCTACCGGTGACCACGGCGACTTTGTCTTTCAAGTTCATGGCTTTGCTCCTTGAGAGTTAGGGTATACAGCCCACCTGCGAGTGGTTACCGAATCCCAAGCGAAAGAAACGCCTTTACCCCTACCACATCTCCCACGTTTAGAGTCCGCACGCTTTTGTCTATACGCCTTATAAGGCCCGTCAACACGCTCTTCGGCCCGATCTCCACGAAGGTGGTCACGCCCTGGGCAATCATGTATTCGATTGATTCCACCCAGCGCACCGGCGAGATGAGCTGGTCCACCAGCTCCTCTCTCACCTCCTCCGGCTCGGCTATAGGCCTGGCGGTGACGTTGGCTACGATGGGGATGCGGGCCCTGCGGAAGGGCGTGGCTTCCACGACGCGGCGGAGCATCTCGGCGGCGGGCTGCATCAGAGGCGAATGGGAGGCGATGGAGACAGCCAGGGGCACGACCCGCTTCGCCCCCCGCTCCCTGGCCAGCTCCATGGCCCGCTCCAGGGCCTCCCTATGACCCGAGATGACGATCTGGCCAGGCGAATTGTAGTTGGCGATTTGGATGCTGGAAGCTGGAAGCTGGAAGCTGGCCTTCTGGCAAATCTCTTCGACTCTCTCGGCATCTAGGCCGATGATGGCCGCCATCCCTCCCAGATGTTTCTCCCCCGCCTCCTTCATTAAGCGGCCGCGCTCCCGCACCAGCTTCAGGCCATCGGCGAAGTCGAGGGCCCCGGCGGCTACCAGGGCGGTGTATTCGCCCATGCTGTGACCGGCGCAGAACAGCGGATTAAGGGAAAACAGCGGATTTAGGGCCTTAAGGCAGGCGATACTCATCGCGAAGATGGCCGGCTGGGTGTTGATGGTGTCGTCGAGCTCCTCCTTCGGCCCCTCGAAGCAGAGGCGCGATAGGTCGAAGCCCAGGATCTCGTCAGCCTCATCGAAGACAGCACGTGCCTCAGGATACGTCTCATACAAGTCCCGGCCCATGCCCACATATTGCGAGCCTTGCCCGGGGAAGACAAAGGCGACTTTCAAAGCTCCCCTCCTAATTAACGACGGATACGGATACCACGAGGATTAGCTACCGCAGCGGTGCCCACTAAATCTTCAAGTGCATAAGCAGCCAGGACGCTCTCAATCAATTGGACGACCGGATGTATACCGTCTTCATCTGGGCGTAGTAACAAGATGCCCCTGTGAGTTCCAGGTGGGTACAAACGGATATCGGCAAACCCTTTATCGGCTGTAATGAAGAATCTGTTTTCGGATTGAACGGCTTTCCATAACTCGGGGTCTTTCCATCCCCCCATCCCCTGCTCAATGACGCTCACTACGTCATAACCTGCATCCCTGAGCATCTGCGCTACGGCGCGGGGCAAATCCTCATCAACTTTGACCCCTAAGGTCATCTTAGGCCTCTAATGGTGCCAGAATTTCGCAACGCAGAGCTTCAGCGGCATAACCTAGCGCTGCTTGAATATCTTCGAGTGTCAATTGGGGGTAAGCTTGAAGGATCTCATCCGGCGTCATTCCATCAGCCAGGCTCCCTACAATCATCCTTACAGGGACGCGCGTCCCCTTAATGCAGGGCTCGCCGTGGTGCAAATCCGGCGAAATGACAATGTGCTTCTGCCAACGAATCCGTCTCATCGCTATTCCTCCTCCTCTTTAAATTAGCCTGGCATCTCTGGCTTAACTCACAATCCCCTGCAGATTACCGATTATCTCCTCCGCCTCGGCCACGATGCGCTCGATGAGTTCCCTGACAGGGACGATGTCGTGAACCAAGCCGCAGCTCTGGCCGGCCATCACCGAGCCGTTCACCACATCCCCCTCCACCACCGCCAGCCTCAGCTTGCCTGTGCCGAACTCGATGATCTCTTGCTCTGAGACGCCCCTCTTTTCCATCTCCTCGAACTGGTGCACCATAGGGTTTCTGATGGCGCGAACCGGATGGCCAAGGCTGTGGCCCGTGGTCATGGTGGAGCGGTCTTTGGCCCTGACGATCGCCCTTTTGTAGTTCTCGTGGGCGGTGCACTCGGTGGTACAGATGAAGCGGGTGCCCATCTGGATGCCTTGGGCGCCCAAGGCCAGAGCCGCCACAAGGCCGCGTCCATCGGCGATGCCCCCGGCGGCTATGACCGGGATGTCCACGGCATCCACCACCTGGGGCACCAGGGGCATGGTAGCCACATCGCCGATGTGTCCACCCGATTCCATCCCCTCAGCCACCAAGGCATCAACCCCCTGCCGCTCCAGGCGCTTGGCTAGGGCTACCGAGGCGACGACCGGGATGACGACGATGCCCGCCTCTTTGAGACGAGCTATGTGGTCGCCTGGCCTCCAAGCTCCAATGGCGACTATCTCGACGCCCTCCTTAATGCAGATGTCTATATACTCATCGGCGTATTCGGAGACGGCTAAAGGGATGTTTAAACCGAAGGGCTTATCTGTCAGCTCCTTGGCCAGGCGTATCTGCCGTGCTACCTCCTCGGGAGGGGCGTTCCCTCCTCCGATGATGCCTAAGGCGCCGGCATTGGAGACGGCTGCGGCGAGCTCAGCCGTGGCCGCCCAGGCCATTCCCCCTTGGATGATAGGATACTCGATGCCCAATAGGTCGCAGAGTGGCGTTTTAATCATCTTAACTCCTTGGCGATTGGAGGTTATTCCTTCTTCTCAACCTCTATGACCTTGCTCCCCTTATAGCTGCCGCAGGATGGGCAGACATGATGTGGCAGCCGCGGGGCGTGGCACTGGGGGCAGAGGACGAGGTGAATGGGGTTCAACCTGAGGTGGCTACGGCGTCGGTCACGCCGTCCCTTGGATAGTTTCCTCTTAGGTAAAGGTGGCATCTTATTCGCTCCTTTCGTCTTTTTATAGCAATTCTTTCAACACCGCCAGGCGGGGATCGCCAGGGGGGCTTTGACATCCGCATGGCCCCTCATTCAGGTTATGCCCGCATTGGGGGCACAGCCCGGCGCAATCGGGGCGGCAGAGGGGGTGCATCGGCAAGGCTAGGAGGAGATTCTGACGCACCACCTCGGTGAGATCAAGAGTGTGGGACTCGTCTATCATCGTGGCCTCCTCGCCGGTATTATGGAGGCTGACCCCGGTGATGACATCAATGGTGGGACGGAATTCCTCCTGCAAGGCAATCTCGATAGTAACGGTAAAGGGCTCCAGGCAGCGATCGCAAGTCAGCTCGACCGCAGTTTGCAGTTTGCCCGTGACCAATATGCCATCTGCCGTTCGGGTGAACTTTATCTCCCCCTCGAGGGGGCGGAGGGCTTTTATCTCCTCATCTATCCCCCCGATATCCGCCACTATATGGTGCCGACGGGTGGAACCAGTCGGCTCCTTAAGAAGCTGAGCGACGTTGAATCGCATTTTAACACCTCTTTAGGAAAGCAAGTCAGGCTAGCTCTCTTCCCTTCCGCGTCTCAAAGTAGCGAGGCCGTTCCTCACGGTGGTCAGCAAGGTGGTGAGGTGATTCTCCAATTGGGCCAATACCTCGATGGCGTAATCATCGGCTCCTATCCTGAGGGCTTCCGCCTCATTCTGCGCCTGCTCGATTATGGCCTCCGATCGCGCCTCGGCTGCCTTGACAAGCTCGTGCTCGTCGAGCAGGCGGCTAGCTTGCTCCCGCGCCAAGGCGATGATCCTGTCGGCCTCCTCCTGGGCCTGGGCCATGATCCGCTCCCTGTCCTGCTGGATCCGCCTGGCTTGCCTGACCTCCTCAGGGATGGCAACGCGCATCTGATCTATGATGTCCAGATACTTGTTCTCGTTGATGATGACGCTGGAAGTGAAGGGGATCCGCCGGCCCTCGTTCAATAGCGACTCCAAGCGGTTCACCAGATAGAGGATATCTATTTCGGCCACCCCCTTTCAATAACGAATACTCTCCGTTAACGAGAAGTCTCTCCGTTCTCTAAGGGAGTTTTGCGTTCCCTTCATCTATGCACTCTCTCATAATCTTTCGGAGAGACTTCTTGTTATTGCTTACGAGTTCCGCAGTCTTCCCATCTCTCATGTTTTCGGAGAGAGTATTCGTTAGCGCTGCAGCATCACACGCGAAAAAAGACACTTAATCCTTTCCCAGGGATATGACCTTTATCTCACCCTCGCCTCCTCTGCTAAGCTCTTTCAGTTTCCTCTTGAGGGCAGAGGCAACGTGGGGCGGCACCATCCTATCTACGCACCCCCCGAGCATGGCGATCTCCTTGACTATGCTGGCGCTGAGGAATAGATTCTCCTGTCTGGTCATCAGACAGACCGTGTCTATATCGGGCGCTAGTTTCCTGTTGGTCAAGGCCATCTGGAACTCCAATTCGAAGTCTGAAATCACCCTCAGCCCCCGCACGATGAACCGGGCTCCTTTCTGCTGGGCGTAATCCACGGTCAGGCAATCGTAGCTCTCGATGCTGACGTTAGGGAGATCCCTGAGGGCTTCCCGCATCATCTCCAGCCGTTCTGAGGTGGAGAAGAGGAGCCCCTTTAGGGGACGAGCGTATACGGCCACAATTAGGTGGTCGAAGAGGGCGGCCGCTCGGGTGGCGATATCCACATGGCCGTTGGTGACGGGATCGAAGGTGCCAGGGTAAACTGCTATTCTCATAAAAGGAATCCTCCTTTAGCAAGTGGTGACGAACACGCTCGCCGTCTCTTTGCGACCGAATTCGGAAAGTTTATGCAATTTCTCTAACTTAGATCACCCTCCCCTCGCCAGAGCTCATTGACCCTCTGGGCCAGGAGGCGATGCTCGGGCGATTGGAGGTAGGGATCACGCTTGAAGATCTCAATGGCTGCGGCGCGGGCCTGCTCCAGGATCTTCACATCGCTGAGCTTGGCCACCTTGAGGTCTGGCAGGCCGCTCTGGCGGGTGCCGAAGAACTCGCCTGGGCCGCGCATCTTCAGGTCCTCCTCGGCCAGGAGGAAGCCATCCTGGGTGCTCTCGATTATCTTGAGCCGCTCCTCCCCCCTCATGCTCGGGGAGTCGGCCAGAAGAAGGCAGTAGGACTGATGCTCCCCCCGGCCGACTCGGCCTCGGAACTGATGCAATTGTGCCAATCCGAAGCGGTCAGCTCCCTCCACTAGCATCACTGTGGCATTGGGGACGTCAATCCCTACCTCCACGACAGGGGTGGAGACAAGGATATCCAGCTCGCCGCGATAGAACCTCCCCATAATCTCCTCTTTCTCCTTCGCTTTCATGCGGCCGTGCAGCAGGCCCAACCTCAGATCGGGGAAGACCTCCTTCTGTAGCCGCTCGTATTCAGCGACCGCTGCCTTGGTTTCGATCTTCTCCGATTCCTCGATCAGAGGGCAGATGATGAAGGCTTGCCTCCCCTTCTCGATTTGGCTGCGCAGGAAGCTGTAGGCCCGCTCCCGCTCCCGAGGCATCAGCCAACGAGTTTTGATTTCCTGGCGGCCAGGAGGCATCTCGTCAATGATGGAGATATCTAGGTCGCCGTAGATGGTTAGTGCTAGGGTGCGAGGTATGGGCGTGGCGCTCATCACCAGGACGTGGGGGTTATACCCCTTTTGGCGCAAGGTGGCCCTTTGCCTGACGCCGAAGCGGTGTTGCTCGTCAATGACCGCTAGCCCCAGCGCCTTGAATTCCACCCCCTCCTGGATTAGGGCATGGGTGCCCACCACGATGTCCACTTCCCCGGCGGCGATCCGACGGTGGATCTCGTCCTTCTCCTTCTTGCTCAGGCTGCCGGTGAGGAGGCGGATGTTAGGGGATAAGGGATGGGGGACATGCCCCTTATCCCCTATCCCTTCCAGAAGCTCGGTGATGGTTTTATAATGTTGTTCGGCCAAAATCTCCGTTGGTGCCATCATCACTGCCTGGAAGCCGTTGGACACCGCCACCAGCATCGCCGCCGTGGCCACCACCGTCTTCCCGCTCCCTACGTCGCCCTGGAGGAGACGGCTCATCGGCCGAGGTTTCTGCATGTCCTCGGTGATCTCCCGCAAGGCCCGCCGTTGGGCATCGGTCAGGGCAAAGGGCAGGGAAGCGATGAAGGAACGCAGGAGCTCCTCGTCAACGGCCATGGCGCGGCCGGGCAGCTCCTGCCAATCCCGCCTCTGGCGTAACACGCCCAGTTGTATCAGGAGGAACTCGTCGAAAGAGAGGCGACGGCGAGCCCGCTCCAGCATCTCCCAGCTATCTGGGAAGTGGATCTGGTTGATGGCCGTCTGCAGGTCGAGGAGGTTAAACCTCTCCCGCAGGTCAGAGGGCAGGTAATCGGTGAGCCTCTCCGCCCAATGATCTACAGTCACCTTCATCAGGCGGCGCAGCCAGCGGGCGCTCAGCCCCTTGGTGAGGGGATAAACGGGCACCAGGCGCCCGGTGTGGATCAATTCCTTCTCTAAAGGCTCCCACTCCGGCGACTGGAAGGTGAGGTGCCCCAGGAACTGATCAACCTTCCCGCTGATGACTATCTGCCGGCCAGGCTTGAGCCTGCGGATCAAATAGGGCTGATTGAACCAGGTTGCCCTGATGGTGGCCGTCCCGTCAGATATGATGCTGGTGGTGATGGTCATCCCCTTGCGCGTCTCGCGGTTCTCTGTCTCCCAGACGGTGCCCACGATGGTCACTTCCTCACCGTATTCCAACTGGTTTATGGTCTTCAGTTTGCTGAAGTCATCGTGGCGGCGGGGGATAAGGTAGAGCAGGTCGCGGATGGTGCTCACCCCCAAACGCTCCAGGCGCTTAGCGTGAGCGGTGCCGATGCCGTGGAGCTTCGTGATGGGGGAGTCGAGGTCAATCCCTAAGCTAACTTGAGGCGCTCTCTCGCGGGCTTCCTGCCTTACCCGCTGAGGCTCCCCTGCCAGCTTGCTCATTATCTCTTTAATAGCCCGCTCCCGTTCCTGGCGGTTCTTCTCTCCGTAGCCCGCGAGCAGGGAGACGACCTCCTCCACCAATCGGAGATGCTGCGGGTCGCTGGATTCCTCGCTTGCCTCCTTCTGCCACAGAGGGAGGAGCCTCTCTAACCCGCCTATCACCGCCCTGTTGCGGTATCCTTGTTCCTGTTCCAACGAGAGGATTTTCCCCAGCTTTTCAAAGGCGAATGCCATACGACCTCCGTAATGGGTAACGAGTTAACAGATGATGAGGGGTTCTTTCATTCCCAATCCCTTGTTCCTCATTATCCCATCCCTCATTAACTCATCCCCTCACCACACAAGCCACACCGACGGCGCCGGGGCCGGCGTGGGTTCCCAGGATTGCCCCCACCTGGCTGATGAGGATGCGGTCAGAGGGATGGAAGGGTGCCAGCATCTCGGCCAGCTCCCTGGCGACGGGGAGGGCATTAGCGTGCATGACGGCCAGCTCCTCAAAGGGCGCCATCTCAGCGGCAATCTCCGCCAGCTGTCGCAGGGCCTTCCGCCTGGTCCTCACGTTCTCCAGGGGTAGGGCCTCCCCATCCAGGACCTGCAATAGGGGCTTCATCTTGAGCAGCGTCCCCAGCAAGGCGGTCGCCTTGCCGATGCGTCCCCCCTTCTGGATGTACTCTAAGGTATCGAGCATGGCGATGAGGCGCAGGCGAGGTATTGTATCTTGTACCAGTTCGACTATCTCTGTGAGCCCCTTCCCCTGAAGCGCCGCTCTGGCGGCGATGATAGCCAGCCAGCCCTGTGCCATCGAAACCTGAGTGGAATCTATAACGACTATCTGAACCCCCGGCAGCGCCTGGGCGGCCAGGTAGGCCGAGTTATACGTGGCGCTCAGCTTCCTCGGCAGGTGGATGGAGACGATCTGACCGGTCTCCTCAGCCAATCGCCGGTAGGTTTCCTCAAAGAGGCCCACTGCCGGCTGGGAGGTCGTGGGCAGGGTGGGACTCCTGGCCATTTCTATGAAGAACTCCTCGCTGGTGAGGTCAACCCCGTCCCGGTAGGTCCTCTGGCCGAAGTGGACATTGCAAGGCACGACGGTGATCCCTAACTCTTCGGCCATCCCTGGTGGGATGTCGGAGGCGCTGTCGGTGACAATCTTAACCTTCGGCATCTTTTGTCTCATCAAGAGATCGCGATGATTCGTAGCTGTGGCCCTGACAATGGGCAAGGCCGCCTCTGCCAGACCGCCGTTACTACTGCTCTATGGAGTTGGGATACCCAAATCTTTGCAAATCTTGCGCGCCAGCTTATCAGCAGTCTCAGTCTGTTTCGCGACGCGCCAATTCCCGATTAGCTTCAATGATGAGCTGCACGGCCTCTCTTAAGTTCTCGCGCGCTTCCTCTAAGGTTCGCCCTTGCGTATTGGCACCCGGCAGTTCCTCTACGTATCCAATCCACCATTCTCCCTGTTGCTCGAAAACTGCTGTGAATTTCTCCACCTCTTCACCTCCTTCTTGGATCAGCACAATGGCATATAGCTCTTCCCTGAGCAGACGGAGCTATCTGCCGCTACTTACGCGCTTCTACTCCACCGACAGGATGTAATGGTAGTGGGGCTGTCCGCCGGCGATGAGCTCCACCTCCTGCTCCGGATACCTCCGGCGGACCTCATCGGCTAGCCGCTCCGCCTCATCCTGGCTGACATCCTTGCCGTAGTAGATGGTGATGATTTCATAGCGCTCGGCTTCCATCTGGCGCAGCATCTCCTGGGCAACCCCCTCCAGCGTGTCGCCCGTGGCCGTCAGGTCACTGTTAAGCAGGCCAATGACTGCACCCTCCTCCACCTGCAGCCCTTTGACCTGGGTTGAGCGGATGGCCCTCGTTATCTCCGCCGTCTGGATGCTCTTCGCCGCCCTCTCCATGGCCTCGGCGTTCGTCTTCAGGTCGGCCCTCCGGTCCAGGGCCAGGAAGGCGCTGATCCCTTGGGGGATGGTCGCCGTGGGCACGATGACCACCTCTTTCTTCGAGAGCTTCTGGGCCTGCTGGGCGGCCATGATGACGTTCTCGTTGTTTGGGAGGACTATGACCTTATCTGCTGCCAAGGAATCTATGGCCTGCAGCAACTCCTCGGTGCTGGGATTCATCGTCTGACCGCCGGGCACGATGGCGCTGATCCCCAGGCTTTCGAAGACGCGAATCAGCCCTGGGCCGGTGACCACGGCCACGACCGCAATCTCCTCTTCCTCCTCCTTCGAAGGCACCGTTTCCCTCTCGAATTGAAGGAAGTGTTGGTGCTGATCCTGTATGTTATCTATCTTGATCTTATGCAGCACGCCTAAGCTAGTGGCATACTCGAGGACGCTGCCCGGCCGGAAGGTATGGACGTGCACCCTGACCAGGTTCTCGTCGCCGACCACAATGGTCGAGTCGCCCAGGGAGTCTATCTTCTCCCTGATCTCCTCCAGGTTGAGGTTCTGTCCCTCGATGATGAATTCGGTGCAATAGCCGTACTCCATTTCCTCCTCGCTGGGGGCGGTGCTCGTCTTAGCCACTGCTGCTTCGGCAGGCATCGCTACCTCCATGGATTCCCCCTTGATGAAACGCAAGATTCCCTCCAAGATGATGAATAATCCCTGTCCGCCGGCATCTACCACGCCGGCCTCCCGTAGAACCGGGAGGAGGGATGGCGTCCTGGCCACCGACTCCTTGGCTGCGGCCACCACCCTCTCCAAGACATAGAGTAGGTCGTCCCTCTCCGCTGCGGCGTCGACGGCTGCCTCTGCTGCCTCCCGGGCAACGGTGAGGATGGTTCCTTCTACGGGCTTCATCACACCCCTGTAGGCTACAGCCGAGGCTTCCTTCATCGCCGCTGCGAGCTTCGCCGCGCTGAGAGTTTCCTCCCCATCTAACCCCCTGGCCAGGCCGCGGAATAGCTGGGAGAGGATGACCCCCGAGTTGCCGCGCGCCCCCATCAAGGCCCCATGGGCCACGCCATGGATGACGGCCGATACGGAATGGTCCGGGGAATGGGCTATCTCCTCCAGGGCGGCCTGCATAGTGAGGAGCATGTTGGTGCCCGTATCGCCATCGGGGACCGGGAAGACGTTCAGCAGGTTGATGGCGGTGGCGTTTTTCTCCAGCCAAGCCATGGCCGCCCCCAGGAGGCGCTTGAGCTCCTCCCCACTGCAGGAGCGTATAGGGCCTTTACACCCCTCTTTGCTCATCACATCAATCCTCGTTGCTAACCCGCAGCCCCTGCACGTGGACGTTCACCTGGGCCACGGGCACGCCTAATGCTTTCTCCACGTTGAACTTGACGCTGCGCATTATGTTGTGCGCCACCTCGGAGACCCTGGTGCCGTATTCGATCACCACGTATAGGTCAATGACTATCTGATCATCAACCAGCCTCACATCAACCCCACGCCTGGAGCTGTCTCGGTGGAGGAGCTCCGCTAAGCCATGGCGAAGGCTCTTTGAGGCCATGCCCACGACGCCGTAGCATTCCAGCACTGCCTGGGCAGCAATGCTGGCGATGGCCGTCGGCGCTACCTCGATCTTGCCCAATCGTGCTTCCTCCATCATCACCCTACCTCATTTGCAAATTCTAAACTTTTGTGGTATCATTAACTTGCTTTCCGTTGAAAAGGAATCGAAAGGGGTGATAGATATGGCTGCCAAATGCGATATCTGCGGCAAGGGCCCTCAGTTCGGCCATAACGTCAGCCACTCGAAAAGGCACACAAAGCGTCGTTGGAGCTCCAATATCCAGAAGGTGACCGTGGTCATTGATGGCGTTCCCAAGCGGCTGAAGGTCTGTACTAAGTGTCTACGGACGTTGCACAAGGCTGCCCGTTAGCCCTTGCGTTATAGCGATACGGTTTTCAGGATCCTGCCAGTGCTCATGTCTATGAGGCTGGCTTTTTTCTCGTCCAGTAGGGCGATGGTTCCGCTGTAGGCTGCACTGCCGGGATTGATGAATAGCCTTCCTCCCTCGGCTTCCAGAAATGGCTTGTGAGTGTGTCCCGTGATGACCATATGGGCTTGAAACCTCTCGCCTAACTCCCTGAGGCGATCGGGCGGGTAGATGTGTCCGTGATGCGCCAGTATCCGCCACTCGCCCAGTTGACAGAAGAGATAGGGGTTGGCCATGGGCACCTCCAGCACCAGCTCCTCCACATCGGAGTCACAGTTGCCGCGGGCGATGAGCACCGGTGCTGGGCTGGCGTTTATGGCCTGGGCCAGGCCCATAGGGTCGTATCCCTCAGGGAGGGGGTTCTTAGGGCCCTGATAATTGATGTCGCCGGCGTGGATTATGTAATCCACCTCGCCCCAGACCTCGAGTGCTCGCTGCCAGGAGGCCAGACTTCCATGGGTATCGCTGATAATGCCTACTCTCATGTTTATAACACCCCTCTCGTCACGAGGTTGCTTCCAGCCATTCCTCAGGCGTTTGAATCTTGATGGTAGTCTTTCCAGCGAAGTGCTTCACGTTACCATGTTAACGATTTTCACTGGATCGTCCGTTCCAAAGGTTTCGACTATTGCCTTGGCCACTTTCTCTGCGTCAATCTCGATATCATCAATTGAATGGCTAGTGGGGATTTCCCTTCCCAGTCTAGCTAGCGTTGCCTTTGCGATCTCCCTCTCTAGATTCCTTCGCTGGATGTAATCCTCAATGATTCTGATCAATACCTCATCGCGTGTAAGGCCTTCCACCTTAGCGACTTCATTGAGGCTCTGCAGCAGCTCCTCCGGAAGATGCATCGTGATTTCCTTCGTCGCCATTCCAGTCACCTCTCGCTTATTTCCTGCAGCATTCGGACGCCTCTCTTATCCTCCTCACCGCCTCAGCGACACCCTCCTCAGCCCCGAATATCGCCTCCCCAGCGACCAGCACGTCCGCCCCTGCGGCCACCACCTTCGGCGCTGTATCGGTATTAATGCCCCCATCAACCTCCAACTCACACTTCAGCCCCCGCTCGTCGAGCATGCGGCGCATCCTTTCGATCTTGGGCAGCATCTCCTCGATGAACTCCTGCCCCCCGAAGCCGGGGTTGACCGTCATCAGCAAAACGAGATCCACATAGGGTAGGATCTCTTCTAAGGTATTCAGCGGCGTGGCCGGATTGAGGGATACGCCGGCCCGCACCCCCAGCCTCTTTATCCCTTCAATGACCCGGTGCAGGTGAGGGCAGGCCTCCTGATGGACGGTGAGGATGTCAGCGCCAGCCTTGGCAAATTGCTCGATGTATCGCTCCGGCTCCTCGATCATCAGGTGCACATCCAGGGGCAACTCAGTGACCGGCCTGATGGCCGCAACGACTAGGGGGCCAAAGGTGATATTGGGGACGAAGTGGCCGTCCATCACATCCACATGGATGTAGTCGGCGCCAGCTGCCTCAGCCTCTGCAACTTGCTCGCCCAAACGGGCAAAATCGGCGGAGAGGATCGAGGGGGCGATCTTGATCAAACTTTCCTCCTAAATCATACACTCT
>CAYQVA010000025.1:6462-13002 GCA_964420815.1 uncultured Anaerolineae bacterium | reverse complement strand
ATCGTCCCTCGCAAGATAGCTTGCCATCGGGCGAGACCTGATGAACCCTCTCGCCATGACATTTTGGTTAAGAGCTTCTTTACTTGCCTTTGATGAGCCCTCTCATCTCAAAGGTATTCCGCTGAGAGGCGAGAGGGTTCATCACCATTCGTCAGAGAGAGTGCGTCAGGTCAGTGTCATAATTGAGCGATGAGAAAGCCTATGTCATCGCTCTGGAAAAAGGAGTAAAGGATGAAAACGCCCAAAATATTGGCCCTGGGGCTTATCCTGGCCTCGATCCTGTCGCTCTTCGGCCCCATAAGCGTGAGCCTGGCCCAGCCGCCCCCGCCGCCAAAGCCCAAGCCACCGGTCAAGACGGCCACCGATAAGGCCATGGCCAAGATCGAGCCCAGCCTGCGCCCCAAGGCGGCTGCCGGCGGCGAGGAGCTGGTCAGCGTCTTCGTGACGGCCCTGGAGGGCACCGACGTCAGCCAATACATGGTGGAATCGCTGACCCGCCCCTTCGTGGACGCCGGAGAGCAGACCACCTTCGGCAAGGCCAAAGCGGGCAACCTCCTGAAGCTCGCTTCCCTGCCCGAGGTGACCTCGGTTCAGCCCCTCGTCTTCGCCCCCAACGCCGCACCACCCCCGCCCCCAGATGGCCATCGAAGGGAAAAACCTTCCCTGGAGGCGCTGCGAAAGAGGATGGAGGAACTCAAGGCCATTGACGTGCCCTGGTCTGCCACGGCCGAGGCCGCCGCAAGGCCCCTCCCAACAGGCTGGTTCGACGTGCTGGACACCCACAGGTCCTCCAGGGCCTGGGCCAAGGGCTATCGAGGCGAAGGCGTGCGAGTAGCCATCATAGACGACGGCGTTGACTTCGCCCACCCCGACCTGATGGGCACCCAAGCTGTGGTCAAAGACGAGGCCTCGCCCTACTACGGCTGGCCCATGGCCTTCAACCCCTACTCGATGCTCCTCTACGCCTACGACCAATACCTGGGCTATTGGTTTGTAGCCAACGGCGCCACCTGGTATGCCGACACCAGCGCGACGCCGCCGGTGATTCGCAGCTTCGAGGACCTCCAGGAAGGGACAGCCAGGCTCTCCTATGCCCCTCTGGCCGGCTCCTATGGCGAGAGGAGTTACTGGCACGAATATATCTTCTGGGACACCAGCAAGAGCGGCGTCTACCACATCGGCAGCCACCCCGACGATGCCCTGCTGAAGGTCTTCGGCGAGAGGGTGGCCGTGTTAGTGGTGGACGAGAACGAGGAGGGCGTCTACGACACCGTCTACGTGGACCTGGACAACGACTACGACTTCCGGGACGAGAAGCCGGTCACCAGGGACTCCCCCATCAGCTACCGCGACATGGACGGCGATGGCTACGCCGACATCTCCGGCGGCATGGTCTACTTCATCGCCGATGGGGTCAACCCCATCCCTGTTGCCGATTGGTACTGGGGCTTGGGCGTGGCTGGCAACGGTGTGCAGGACTTCGGCGAGCCAGACAACGGCAGCTTGGTCGCCTTCCACGGCGCCTTAGATGGCTTCGACTGGGAGCACGGCACCCTCTGCGCCTCCAACGTGGCGGGCCAGGGGGTGATCAACGGCGGCGCCCCGGCCTACAAGCCGCCCTATGCCGGCCCCGGCACGGGAATGGTGCTGGGTGGGGCGCCGAAGGCGGAGATAGTGGGCATCTCCAACATTTACTACGACTTCTATAGCTCGATCCTCGACGCCTACATCTTCAGCGTCTACGGCTACGACGGCATCCTGGATAGCGGCGACGAGATACAGATTACATCGAATAGCTACGGCGACTCGGCCATTGACAACGATGGCTGGGACTATTACTCGCGCTATGTTGCTCGCCGTCAAAGGCTCTATTCGCCCATCACCAGTTTCATCTTCTCCACCGGAAACGGCGCGCCCGGCTACGGCACCGTCGCTCCACCCTGCCCGCCCACAGGCATCGGCGTCGGGGCCTCCACCCAGATGGGCTCCACCGGCTGGGATTCCATCGCCAACCTAGACCAGATCACATACAACGACGTCCAGTCCTGGTCCAACCGCGGCCCCGGCGCCAGGGGGACGGTCGGCGTCCACGTGGTGGCCGAGGGGGCCTATGGTGCCGGCGATATGCCCCTCAACGTGAGCGGCTTCGATGGCTGGAACGCCTGGGAGACCTGGGGAGGAACCAGCCGCTCCGGGCCGGTGGCCGCAGGCAACCTGGCCCTGGTCTACCAGGCCTACAGGGAGGAAACCGGCACCTGGCCGACCTGCGATGTGGCCCGCCAGATCCTGATGTCCGGCGCCACCAACATCCACTACGACGTCTTCGTCCAGGGGGCTGGTTCGGTCAACGCCGACCGCGCAACCGACGTGGCCGGAGGCCGCTATGGCGTCTACGTCGCCCCCGATGCCTGGAGCGCGGGCGACTACCGGGGCACGGAATATGGCGGCTTCGCCAATATCCTCCACCCGGGCGATACCGTCACCAAGACCTTCACCATCCACAACCCCAGCCCCCACCCCATCACCGTCTCCCTCTCCGACGACACCCTGGTTAAAGTCGGCGAGGTGAGCTTCGACTTCACCACCGAGGACATCTCCAAGGAGGACGACTACGTGAGCCGGGAGGACCCCCCTCAGTACATCGTCCGGAATGTGGCTGACGACATCCCTGCGGGGACGGACCTCCTGGTGGTGCGCATGAGGTATGACTTCGCCGATTTCGACGTTGACGGCGATTACGAGGCCGACAACAACTGGTGGCTGGTGCCTTATGACTGGACGGACGTGAACGGCGACGGAAATTGGTGGGAGGACCTCAACGGCAACGGTGTGCTCAACTATGGGGAGATGGACCCGGGGGAGTTCATCCGCTTCGCCCACAATAGCAACAGCAGCACCGTTAAGGAGGTGC
Organism: uncultured Anaerolineae bacterium; assembly: GCA_964420815.1. Taxonomy (GTDB): domain Bacteria; phylum Chloroflexota; class Anaerolineae; order CAYQVA01; family CAYQVA01; genus CAYQVA01. The sequence continues at coordinate 10,091 of CAYQVA010000025.1, read as the reverse complement.
GGGTGCAGAGGCCACTGGAGCGCATGCACGATGGCATCCTGATAGGGTTGATCCACCAGGCCAGGACCGAAGCCGTGCCCACCACCACCCTCCACTTCAAGCTGGAGTTCTACCAGCACACCGACTGGGACATGCTAAGCCTGAGCCAGTCCACGCTCAGCGTCCCCGCTAAGGGCTCGGCTGACTTCGTAGCCACCGTCACCGTCCCCAGCGATACCCCCTATGGCATCTACGAGGGCGCCATCCTCGTGGACGATCCGGGCAGCCGCTTCCCCTGGAGGCTTTTCCTGCCGCTGGTCTTTAAGAACTACGGCGGAGGGGCCGGTACAACATCGGCCATCAGCAGGCGAGCGAATGCGCCTGGCGAGGAAGGCGGCTTTCCACCCCACCAGACGGTGGTGCCTGTGGTAGTCAACGTGGCTGCTGAGTTCACCGGCGTCCTGGAGCTGGGCGGCGCGGCGGCCGATACACCGCATCTGCTCTACAATAACGGCGCGATGGGCGGCCACTTCACCTGGAACTGGCGGGCCGAGTCGGGCGACTGGCGCTTCTTCTTCCTCGACGTCCCCACCCCTCCAGTGGCCGGCACCAAGCTCATCATCCGCGATGTCTGGAACGACGCTGCCCCGCCGACGGATGCCGATACCCTGATCATGGGCCCGGCCAGCGACCGCTTCAGCGACCCCGATCACCCCGACAATTGCCCGCCCACCGACCCCTATTACCCCGCCTGCAATTGGGCCGATCCCGATTATTACGGCCCTTACACCCTGGACACAGTGGGCAAGAGCTCAAACAAATATCTGGGCGAGGGCAAATGGCGCTTCGATACCGCCACAGGCGGCGCCGAGGAGTGGATCGCCGCACCCCTGGTCGAGGGCCTGCATCTCATCGCTGGGCACAACGTCCTCTTCTCCGGCGCGAAGTTCAGCGTGCCCTTCACCAAGACGGTGGCCACCGTCGCTGTCCAACCCCCGGCCATCGAGATCACCACTACGGTGGACAGCGGCTCTGCCCCCATCACCTTCACCTCAGGCATTGAGCTGGCAGGCTTGGCCGCGGAGGGCTATGGCCTGAGCATGCCCCAGGTTTTAGCCGATCAATTGGCCTACCAGGACGACCCCTACGACCCCACGACCGCCAGCTACACCTACATCTTCACCCTCGCCCACGCCTCCTCGCTGGCTGTCAGCACCGGCGATGCACCTGGCCAGGACCTGGACCTCTACCTCTACTACGATGCCAACGGCGATGGCCTCTTCAGCCACCCTGACGAGCTGATCGGCTCCTCCACCACGCCCATCGCCGACGAGTTCGTCTCGGTGAGGATGCCGGCTGATGGCAGCTACATGGCCGCCGTCCATGGCTGGGAGGTCAGCCCCAGCCCCACCACCTTCACCCTCACCGTTGACGCCATCCAGGGCTACGACCTGACCATCACCGGCGTGCCCACCGGCACCATCCCCGCCGATACGCCCATCGCCTTCACCATGAGCTACAGCAAGGCCATGGCGCCTGGCGAGACCTGGAAAGGCGAGGTCCTCCTCGGCCCGACGGTGGCACCGGCAACCCTCTCTATCCCGGTGACCATCAACCGGCGGTAGCCAGGCATAAAAAGGAGCCAGCGGGGCATCGCCCCGCTGGCTCCTTCAGTTTGCGCTACGGAATGGTTATCTGCAGAATACTACCCTCGCTCCGCGCCCATGATAGACGTGCTCCTCGCCCTTTGCGGAGAGCACTATCTCGTAGCCCATGACGAAGGCGGGGATGGTGAACCCAGGCTCCCTCCCTCCGGGGCAGCCGAGGTCCTGTATCGGCAGCTCCATCTCCACCACCCTAATGACGTTAATCTCATTGGCAGATATTCCCAAACGCTGGGCCAAATCCCTCTTCGCCAGCTCCACCAATCCTTCGATAGAAGGAGGAGTGATGGCCGGAGGCGCGGGTCTCTCCTCCTCTGCGCAGAGGACCACTCGCTTGCCCCAATCGCTGTGATATTCGTATCGCTTCCCACCCGCCTCGAGGGTTATTCGGTAGCCGGGGGTGATGACCTGAGCGTACATCATCCCCGGCTCCGGGCAGCCGAGGCTCGCGTCCGGCCATTCCACCGCCTCCACGCTCACGATGCCTATCTCGTTGGTTGGCATCCCCAAGCGCTTGGCTAGGTCCCTCTTCGCTAACTCTATCGCCGTCCCAACGCCCGGCGGGATCCCTTTCGGAGGAGGCGTCCCCTTTATGGGGAGCGCCGGCAGGGTGCTGGGCAGGCCGGTTGGGGTGCCTTCCCCACCGATGGGCTCCTTGGCAACAGGGGCGCATCCCACAGCCATCAATCCCACCAGGATTGCGAGGATCACAGTTCTGCTTCCTCTCATCTTCGGTCCCCTCTCGGTTTACGCGTCCATCAAATAGACGAAGCCAGATGGAGAATAGTTCCAGCTTTTCTGGGAGTTGACAAATCGGGTCCGATGGGATAAGCTTTAACGAGGATTAGGGTGAAGCATATGGCGGGCTGCCTGGGCAGCCCGCCATAGCACAAGGACTAGGGTAAGGGGCTTCTAACGAGAAGTCTCTCCGTCTTCTGTCGGAGCTCTGCGTATCTTTCGGAGAGACTTCTCGTTACTGCGGCTTATTCATCCTCGACCTTCGTTGGGGCCTGGCTCAGAGGAGGCTCCACATCGCCCCTCATGGCGCTCTGCCCGCAGAAGAAGCCTCCTTCATCTATCAGGAAGGAGGAGACGGAGATGTCCCCCCAGACGCGGCCCGTCGCCAATATCTCCAATCGGCCGATGGCGTTGATGTTCCCCTTCACCGCGCCGGCGACGGAGACGTTATTGGCGGTTATATCGGCGATCACCTTCGCCCTCTCGCCGATGATGACGTTCCCAGCCGTCTCGATCTCCCCCTCGAAGACGCCATCAATGCGGACCCCTCCATCGGCCTTGAGGTGCCCGTTGAAGCTGGCGCTGGGGCCGATGATGTTCTCTATCTTACTGCTGGCTGCCAGGACAGGCTTCTTCCTCTTCCTGAACAATGGTGACCTCCTTTAGGCGATCGGTTCATGAGCTATCAAGACCTGCCGATTTAAGGGCGCGCCTTATGGCCTCCCTCTCCTCAGCGGACAGGGCATAGGGGGATTCCCCTCCCGCAACAGGTTTGGCATAGATGCGGCTCTCAATGCGGCTGTAGAGGCTGCTGATGACCACGCCGTCGCCGTGGGCATCGAGAAGGGCGATGGCGAAGCTTTGGTCTCCGCCAGTATCCGGGAAGGGGTTGAAGCGCACCACACCCACCCCCTGCAAGCTGCGCCGCAGGGCCTTCTCCAATTGCCGCGATAGCTGGGCCAAGTCGTCCACCTTGGCAGTTGTGCGGTGAACCCGGGCGATGTGGTCCCTGAGGACCTCCTCCAGGTTGCTGCCATCGGTGCCGGCCATCAGCGCCCGGTAATCCTCGAGCATCCTGTTCAAACGCCTCTGGAGGGCGACCAGCCAGGCGAGGAGAAATGCGACCAGGAGTGAGAGCGCGATCCAGAGTTCAACACCATATGCCTGATATATCCTGCGTATCCCTTCCATCATCCCACCTCTAAACTTCGCCCTTCCGTTGTAACGTTGCCCATTTTACCCCATTTG
>CAYQVA010000025.1:0-6362 GCA_964420815.1 uncultured Anaerolineae bacterium | reverse complement strand
GGGAGGGGATTGAAGGGAGAGATACCACCAAGCTTTCGGCTATGAAAGGGCCTCAAATGATCAAATTGCTAATCGCCACCAATAACCCCGCAAAGCTAAGAGAGTATCTGGAGATTTTGAGAGATCTCCCCTTGGCTTTGACCTCCCTCGCCCAAGAGGGGATTGACCTCATGGTCGAGGAGAAGGGAAAGAGCTACGCTGAGAACGCCATCTTGAAGGCGAGAGCCTACGCGCGAGCCAGCGGCCTCCTGACCCTGGCCGACGACTCCGGGCTTGAGGTCGAGGCCTTAGAGGGGGAGCCGGGTATCCTCTCGTCGCGCTACGCCGGCCCCGGTGCCAGCGATGAAGAGCGCAACCAACTCCTGCTGCGCAGGTTACAAGGCATCCCCTGGGAGCAGCGGAGGGCCCGCTTCCGCTGCACCATCGCCATCGCCACCCCTGAGGGGGAGGTGCAGACCGTCGAGGGGACCTGTGAGGGGATCATCGCCTTCGAGCCGAGGGGGAAGCACGGCTTCGGCTACGACCCCATCTTCTACCTTCCCCAATACGGATGCACCATGGCCGAGCTGCCTCCCGAGGTCAAGAACAGGATCAGCCATCGAGCACGGGCGGCGCAGAAGGCTAAGGCGATCCTGGAGAGAATGCTCGAGAGATGAATCCCTGCATCGCCCGACTCACCTCCTCCGGTTTCTCCAACATCACCATGTGCCCTGCCCCCTCTACCAGGACCAACTCCGCCCCGGGGATGTGATCGCGCAGGTAGGTGGAGTATTTGGGCGGCGTCAGCCTGTCCTGTGTGCCGCAGATGACCAGCGTCGGGCAACTGATCCGCTCGAGGTCGGCCATCACATCGAAGGCGTCACAGGCGGCGAAATCCCCATAGAGCACCTCCGGCGGTGTCTCCTTCATCTGCCTTCGCCCTTGGCGCACTAGCTCCTCCGGGGCATCGGGGGCGTAAGCCCACTCGCAGATGAGGTCCACCGCCGCATCGAAGTCGGCGAGGATGCCCGAGAGGATGGCTGGCAACACCCTCAGACGCGCCCCAGTCCCCACCAGGATCAACCCCTGCGTGCGGTTCGGATGATGCAGGGCGAAGTCGAGGGCTATCGCACCGCCCATGGAGTGGCCGACTAGGATCGCCCTCTCCAGCGCCAAGGCCTCCAGGAAAGAGGATACGAAGTCGCGGTAGGCGGCGATAGTTTTAGAACCCTCTCCCTCCGAGCGGCCGTGTCCGGGCAGGTCTAAGGCGTAGGCGTTAATCCCCTTGAGGGCCCGGAGTTGGTGGGCCCAGAAGCGGTGGTTTCCCCCCGCACCGTGTATGAAAAGGAGGCTCCTGTCGCCTCCCCTGCGTTGCGCGTAGAATATCTGCGCCCCGGCAACGGTCACATAGGGCATCGCTTCCCCCTAACTATGTCCACCCAGGATAGGCCCTGCCTTCCAGCTCGGCGATGAACCTCTCCGCCTCCATGGCCGCCTTGGCGCCGCTCCCCACGGCGGTGACCACCTGTTGCAGGATGCGCTCCTGCACATCGCCAGCGGCGAAGACGCCCTCCACGCTGGTGCGCTGCCTCTCGTCGGTGACGATGTAGCCCTGCTCGTCAAGCTCCAGTTGGCCGGCGAAGAGCTGCGTGTTGGGGACGTTGCCGATATAGACGAAGACCCCATCGGCTTCCAGCACAGACTCTTCTCCCGTGTTCAGGTTCTTGAGCCGCACACCCGTCACCTTGGAATCGCCCAGGACCTCGGTCACCACCGAGTTCCAGATGAATTCGATCCTCTCGTTCTCCTTTGCCCTCTCCTGGAGGATGCGATCCGCCCGCAGCCTGTCCCGCCGGTGCACGATGTGGACCCTGGAGGCGAAGCGGGTGAGGAAGAGGGCCTCCTCTACGGCGCTATTGCCGCCCCCAACGACGACCACGCTTTTGTCCCGATAAAACGGGCCGTCACAGGTGGCGCAGAAGGAGACCCCCCGGCCGATGAATTCCTCCTCGCCGGGCACCCCCAACCGGCGGGGTGAGACGCCGGTGGCGACGATCAGGGCTTTGGCCCCATACTCCTTTCCATAGGTTTTGACCTTAAAGGGATGAGCGGAGAGGTCAACCGTCATAACCTCGTCGAAGACCACCTGGGCGCCGAAGCGCTCGGCCTGTTCCTGCATCAAGCGGGTGAGTTCGGGGCCGGCGATCCCATTGGGGAAGCCGGGGTAGTTCTCGATCCTATAAGTGGTGGCTACCTGCCCGCCGATGGCCCTCCCCGTGATGAGAAGGGGGGAGAGCCCGGCGCGGGCAGCGTAAATGGCGGCGGAGAGGCCCGCTGGGCCGGAGCCGATGATGATCACCTCATATACGTCTTCTTTCATCACGAATCACACCACAACCAACATCTACTGCTGGAGCGCCCTCCGTAGGGCTTGCAGCAGGGCTTCGTCCTCAGCGGGGAGGACGGTCCGGGGGTCGAAGAGCAGCATGTCCCGCTCGATGCGCCCCACCACGGCGGGCTCGCCGGTGCGCAGGCGCAGCGCCAGCTCATCGAGGGTCACGCCCCCGATGGCCAGAAGCCTCGTCGGCAGGGTCTCGCCAGGCAAGGAGCCACCGCCCACGGCCGATTCGCCGTCAACCACGCCAACCTCTACGCCCAGATCGGCCAGGCCCTCCGCCCAGGATCGAGCCCGCCTCTCTATCTCCTCTAAAGGCGTGGCGATCATCCGCCAGACGGGGACCTTCTGGGGGGCTTTGCCCTCCAAGTAGTGGAGGAGCGTGGCCTGCAATCCTGCCAGGGTCGTCTTGTCCACCCTCAGCGCCCTGGTCAGTGGGTGGCGCCTCAGGCGGGCGATAAGTTCGCTCCGCCCCAGGATGATCCCTCCCTGTGGGCCACCCAACAGCTTGTCGCAGCTCGAGGAGACCAAGTCTACCCCAGCGGCTAGACTCTCCTGCAAGGTCGGTTCATGGGCCAATCCGTAGGCGGAGGTGTCCAGAAGCGCGCCGCTTCCCAGATCGTCGAGCACGAGCAAACCGCGCTCCCTCCCCAGCTCCACTAGCTCGCTCAATTTAGGCTCATGGACGAAGCCGGTCATCCTGAAATTGCTGTGGTGGGCGCGCATCAGGGCAGCCGTATTCTCGGTGATCGCCTCCTCGTAATCCTCAATATATGTGCGGTTGGTTGTCCCGACCTCCACCAGGCGCGCCCCGCTCTGGGCCATCACCTCCGGGATGCGGAAGCCGCCACCTATCTCCACCAGTTGCCCCCGGGAGATGATCACCTCCCTGCCTTTAGCCAGGGCGGTGAGCATTAGGAGGACGGCGCCAGCGTTGTTGTTGACCACCAGGGCGGCTTCGGCCCCCGTCAGGCGGCAAAGCAGCTCCTCGGCGTGGACATAACGGGAGCCCCTCCTCCCGGCCTCGAGGTCGAACTCCAGGTTGCTGTAGCCGCGGGCCACGGCCTCCATGGCCTCCCTCGCCTCGGCGCTTAAGGGGGCGCGGCCGAGGTTAGTGTGGATGATGACCCCGGTGGCGTTGATTACGGGGCGCAGGGTGGGTCTCAACGAGGCGGCGACCCTCCCCGCCACGGAGTCCGCCAGGGCCGCGACGCTTGGACAGGGCATGCCAGCCACGATCCCTTGGCGTGCCTCCTCCAGCACCTCCCGTATGGCCGCGACCACCAGATCATGGCCGTGCTCCTCCACCAAGGTGGCGATGGCCTCATCCTGTAGCATCCTATCCACGCTGGGCAGCTTACGCAATTCGCTTTTCATAGAGTGCAACCTCATCTACCAATGTCAGAAAGTTCGTCAAGGGACGCCTCCCCTGGGCGGCGCCGTCGGTTTGGCGATGACGATGACCCGGTGGGTGTTAGACCAGTAGGGCCAGCAGGTGACCATGGTCAATCTCTCATCGGGGGTGGGATCAATCCACTTCTTGTTCTCCAGTTGTTGCTCTTTCGAGGCGTATTTCTCAGGGACGATGAACTTATCCCTCACGGTATAGCGGTAGGCCGTCTCCCCCACGTAGAGGATCACCTCATCGCCGGGCTCCAGGTCAACCAGGTAGCGGAAGACCTCGCCCCTGACGTTGTGGTGTCCGGAGATGACGCAGTTGCCGACCTGACCTGGATAGGCAGAGCCCTTGTGATGGCCGGCGGCGTAGTCGGCCACCTCCCACTCGGTCACCCACTGCCCATCCTTCCTAACGACCTTCCAACCGACCTCCACCACCTTGGCATCCAGCCCGATCTTGGGGATCACGATGCGGGTGGGTGGCGATGTGGCCGGTGGTGGGCGTTGAGGGCGTGGTGCAGGCGTCTCCGTCGGAGGCATGGGCGTCGCCGTGGGGCTGGGAAGTGGGGTCGGCGTGGCCGTTGGGCTGGGAGGCGGGGCCGGCGTGAAGGTTGGGGTCGCTAAAGGGATGGTCGGCTGGGAAGTGACTGCGGCCTGGGGATGCCCTTGTGGGATGTCTCCCCGCCTACCTTCTAACCCCCTTATGCAAGCTGTCTCCCCATATGAGGGAAGATAGCTTATGCGCAAGGCGGGGAGACAGCTTGTCAGGGGAGACATCTCGCAACCTTGCAGGTTACGATAGACCATAGCGCCCCCCAGGGAGAGCAGCAACAGCAGGCCACTCACAAGGGCCAGGGCCGGGAATCTTCGCCTTGCCCCCGGTGGGGCTTCAGCTCCGTATCGTGGGCATAGGGCATGCCTACCCCCCAGGCAGAACCGCCCTTGGGTGGCGGGGGAAACGGCCTGGCCCTCGCCGTTGACGTAGCATCGGTTTCGATGATGGGGATAGGTCAAAGGCCTCTCCCTATCGCCCAGTGAGCCCAGATAAGGGCAGATATCGGCCTCCATGGCTCTCCTTGCCGTAAGGGTGAATGTGTAGAAGATTCTATCACCTCTTTCCCCATCTGTCAACCACATTGGCATTTTCCCTCCCAATTTGGTATCATTAGATATGTGGCCTACAAGGGATTAGAGGGAGGGGGTTTCGTTACGGAGGCTGAAAAGGGAGGTGATTGACATGAAAAAGCAGTTCGTCAGGGACCTTAAGGTTGGCGACAAGGTGCTGGGGTTCTTCGCGGTGAAGCAAAAGCGGTTGGAGTATTTCCGCGATAGAACCAAGGGGCAATTTCTGACCCTTACATTGGCTGACAGGACGGGGCAGATACTGGCTCGCGTCTGGGAGGATGCCCCGGCCCTGGCCGAGACCTTCGCCGTGGACGACATAGTCAAGGTCCTGGGCCAGGTGGAGGAGTACCTCGGCCGTCCCCAGGTCATCGTGGAGAAGCTGCGCCCAGCCAAGCCTGAGGAATACGACTTGGAGGACTTCCTCCCCCATACCGAACGGGACATCGAGGCGATGTTAGAGGTCGTCAGGAAGACCATCGCCACCATCGAGAACCCATTCCTTAAGGCCCTCCTGGATAGCTTCTTCAGCGATGAGGCCTTCGTTCAGGAATTCAGCCAGGCGCCGGCCTCTAAGTTGATTCACCACGCCTACCTGGGCGGCCTCCTGGAGTATACCGTGGATACCATCGCCCTGAGCAAGGCGGTGCTGGAAATCTTCCCCCAGATTGATCGCGACCTGCTGCTGACGGGGGCCATCCTCCACGATGTAGGTAAGGTCGAGGAGTTCAGCTACCGTCGCACCATTGACTACACCGATGAGGGGCGCCTGCAGGGGCATGTGGTCCTAAGCGATAGGATGATCGCCGAGCGCATCCGCCAGATACCCGACTTCCCGGAGGAGCTTGCCCTGCGCCTGAGCCACCTGGTGCTGAGCCACCATGGCCGCTACGAGTGGGGCTCCCCACGCCGCCCGAAGACCATCGAGGCCTGCGCCATGCACCACATTGACAACCTCGTGGCCCAGGTGAACCGCTTCAGCCAGATCATCGCCACCCGCCGCGGCCTGGAGGAGCCCTGGACGGAGTACGATCGCCTCTTGAGGCGCCACCTCTACGCCGGCCGGTCAAACGAGAGCCTTCCTAAAGAGTAGCCGATTTGCCCCGAGGCATCAATTGTTATAAAATAGCAAAATAGATTTCCGAGCGGGAGGTGTTTATCTATGCCCATCTACGAGTATCGGTGTGAGAAGTGCGGAGCTAAGTTTGAGTGCAGGGAACATGTAAACGATAGGCGGCTCAAGACTTGCCCTAAGTGTGGCGGTGTCGCTTATCGCGTCATCCGGCCCGCGGGGATCATCTTCAAAGGGTCGGGCTTCTACACCACCGATTACCGCAAGTCCGAGGACTCGGGCGAGTCCAAGGGCTCAGAGGAAGGCGAATCGGATTAGGAGGGGAGGATGCGTGCTGTCGTGCAGAGGGTTAAGGAGGCCTCGGTAAGCGTCGAGGGGGAGGTCGTTGGGGAGATC
>CAYQVA010000024.1:5011-13153 GCA_964420815.1 uncultured Anaerolineae bacterium | reverse complement strand
TGTGCCCACCTGGGCAGCAGCGGCCATCGGTGCGGTCGCCGGGCTCATCGTCCCCCTGGGAACCTACGTGGTCGAGCGGTTGCTTTGGCTCGACGATGCCACCGGCGCCATCGCCACCCATGGCCTGACCGGCATCTGGGGGCTCCTGGCCCTGGGCCTCTTCGCCGACGGGCGTTACGGCGCGGGTTGGAACGGAGTAGGGGCGGCGGAATACCTGGGCATCGAAGGGCAGGGGGTTTCCGGTGCCCTCATCGCCCCCGGCTTCCAGCCCGACTTCCCCGGCCAGCTCTACGCCCAGATCACGGGCATTGCTGCCCTCATCGTCTTCGTCTTTGGCCTCTCCTGGCTATTCTTCAAGGGGCTGAGCAAAGCCTTGGCACTCCGAGTGGCCGTTGAACCCGCCCCTTCCGAGCATGAAAAAGGAGAGACATAGAGTCTCTCCTCTCCTTTGGGACTTGTAGAGCTAGCGGGCACTTTCGCCCACAGGTTCAAAGCTTGGGGCAAGAGGAATCTGGATCTAAGCAGCCTCGATCACGCTAGCAAGCTGGCAGCAGCTCTGCTAATGGTCAAGCCACCATCAACGGCCATGGGAGCCTCCTTCCCAGAGCAAATAATATCACTACTTCCTTAGTTCGTTAAGAAGGGCTATCACTTCCTCATCGGAGGTCTGGGTGAAATCAATGTAGAAGCGGCCGATGGCCCAGAAGGGCACCGGGGTGGCCAGGCAGACGACACGATCCGCCTCCTTCCTCAGGCTAGCGATGGTATCGGGCGGGCCGACGGGGACGGCCAGGATTAGCTCGGCCGGCTTCTGCTTCTTCAGGGCCCGGATGGCCACTAGAGTCGTGGCCCCTGTAGCCACGCCGTCGTCAACAAGGACGACCGTCTTCCCCTCCAACTCCGGCGAGGGACGCTTCCCCCGGTATTTGGTCATCCGCCGCTTGATCTCCTCCTGCTGCCGCTTGGTCTCCGCCTCGATGTAGCTGTCGGGGACGCCCAATTGTCCTATCAAGTTGCCGTCGAGGACCACCCCGCCATCGCTGGACACTGCCCCGATGGCCAGCTCAGGGTTGTAAGGGGCGCCGATCTTTCGGGTGATGTAGACCTCAAGCGGGGCGCCGAGGGCCTTAGCGACCTCGTAGCCGACCACCACCCCACCGCGCGGAATAGCTAAGATGATGACGTCCTTCCTGCCCTTGAGGAAGTCTAGCTCCTTTGCCAAAAGTTGACCCGCCTCGTGGCGGTCTTGAAATAACATCTCGCTCCCCTCCTTAAATAGCTACCGGGCCAGGGCAATGGCTTTCTCCACCGCCTCCTTCGGCGTCTTGGCGACGACGATGTCCCGCACCTCCCGCCCTCCCTTGGCCAACTGCCAGGTGCCCAGCCCGATCATGGGGATGCCCAGCTTTAGGGCATAGGCGATCTCAGAGAGGGTGCCGTATTCCCCGCTGATGGCTATCGCCGCCTGTGCGGAGCGGACGACGATGACGTTGCGGGCCTCACCCATCCCCGTTACGATGGGGATGTCAACGTAGGGGTTGGCATCGTGGCGGCTGGTGCCGGGCAGGATGCCGATGGTCAAGCCTCCCTCCATCTTAGCCCCACGGCAGGCAGCCTCCATCACCCCGCCCAGACCTCCACAGACGAGGGTGACGCCACGCTTAGCCAATTCCCTCCCCACATCCTCGGCTATCCGGGCGATCTCCTCTGAGCACTGACTGGCACCGATAACAGCAATAATCATAGCGCTCTTTTGAAAGGGAACTGAAGGAACTCAGGGAACCAAAGGCACCCCTCAGGCCCCTCAGTTCCCTCCTTTTCCCTCTAGCTTTACTACTGCCAATCGTGTATACACCGCCCCGGTGGGTTTAAGGTCACTCCTCATCACGCTGATAGACTCGACCACCATCTCACCCAACTGGTCGGTGGCCGTGGCTTCGATCAGCTGGCCCAGCCTCCGTCGCTCTCCGGAGCCGACCTCCCTCCGTACCCGGCCCAGGGTCAGGTGGGGGCTGAAGCCCCGCTTTTCGCGAGGGAAGCCTAAGGCGTCCAGGTTATCCTCAATGGCCTTCTGCAAGCGAGCCAGGGTCTCCGTCTCCCCCTCGACCCCCACCCAGATGACACGCGGGCGGCGTAGGTTAGGGAAGCAACCTAATCCGGCGAAGCTCAGTTGAAAGGGGGAGAAGCCGACGCAAGCTTCCCTTACCGCTCGGATTATCTCCTCGATCCTATCGGCAGGGACGTTCCCCAGGAACTTTAAAGTAAGATGGATGCCCTCTGGCCTGACCCACTTGACTCCCTCTCCCCTTCGCTTCAACTCCTCCTGGATCCCTGCCAGGCCAGCCCTTACCTCATCTGGAAGCTCGATGGCGATAAAGGTGCGGATCTGTTCCATCTCTACCTCGCCGGAGAGGATTTTCATGCCCCGACCTCGGTGTGGAAATCTACGATCGCAGCATAACCATTTTCGCACAGGGTGCTCAAAAAGTCAAGTGGACAAAGGCACACTTTTGGGGTATGATAAAGAGGGGTGAGGCGAATGATCTATCTGATCCCTGTTGGTGGGATGGATGAGGAACCCCTGCGGTGGCTTATGGCGCCCTTAGAGGAGCGCTTTGGCTACCCCTGCGCAATCGGCGAGGGGGTAGCTATGCCGCCTGAGGCCTATAACCACCGGCGGGGGCAGTACCTCTCCTCAGCCATCTTGCGCACCTTGGAGGAAAGGCTTCCGCCCGATGCCCTGCGTGCCCTCGGCGTAGCCGACGTTGACCTCTATGTGCCTCAGCTCAACTTCGTCTTCGGCGAGGCCCAGCTTGGCGGCCGGGTGGCCGTGATCTCGGTAGCCCGGCTGCAGCCTGAGTTCTATGGGTTGGAGCCCAATCCAATGCTTGCTCGGGAGCGGATGCTCAAAGAGGCCGTCCACGAGTTGGGACATACCTTCGGGCTGCGTCACTGCCGGAACGAGCGCTGCGTGATGCACTTCTCCAACAGCCTCTTGGACACCGACCGCAAGGGCGACGACTTCTGTCCAAGGTGCAGAAGGATGTTGAGATTATAAGGGTGGCCCAATAAAAAGCCCCCTTCGCTTATGGAACGAAGGGGGCTTTACGCCATTGGAAGGAGAAGTTGCGTTTTGGCGGCTAGGGCTCCGCCCCAGCCGCTAAAACATACCCCTTAAACTTCATCTCCGCTCGAATGAATCGAGGTCTATCCGGATGTAACCGGAGCGGAGGAGGGAGGGTGCTGAAGAGATACCCCTTTCAAAATTCTGGCCATTAGGGTTAACCGCCGGACTTAGCGGTCAGGGGTAAATAGATTTTGAAGAGCTTAGATGAGGTAGCGGTTGAGTAAGTTTGGGAGACGTTCCCTGCTCTATCCTTATAGCGGGCATGGAAGGGATCGCTGCCGTCACCAAGATATTGATGAGAGGGGTGGTAAGGGATCCATTCAGCATCTGCAAAAGAGGGGTCCTGGCTGACCTGCATCTGATGGACACCACTGATGTCATCGGTGGCAGGCAAGGACAGAACCACCGTGCTTCCCTGCTGGGAATCCACCCTAACGGCCCCAACCGGCGGTTCAAAATCCAAGATTATATCATCAGCGTAAACGTTGGAGACGGTACCTTCCTCATCCATGAAGCGGGCATATACGGTTTTGAGGCCAGGGCTATTGCCGTCCAGCGTCCAGGGGATAGGCGAGGTATAGTCTTGCCAGCTCGCCCCATCGAAATCGCCGCTATTGCTGACCTGTACCTTCGTGGTTTGGGGTGGGGCGGTTAAGCTCAGTTCCACCTCCGGGGTATTGACATAGAGGGCGCCATCGTTGATGGATATGCCGTAGCTGAGGCCCGGCGAGGGCGTGGATTCCGCCGCCTTCAACGCCCTGAAGGCATTGACCCTGCCATGCCCATAATACCGGTCCCAGCCAGGGTCGCCAAGGTCATCGGCTTCACCCTCGATGAGTTCACGCACTGCGATGTTGGGCCTCGTCACATCCTGGGAGAAGAGGAGGGCTGCCACGCCGGAGACGTGGGCAGCCGCCGCCGAGGTGCCACTCATGGAGGCGTAGTAGTTAGAGCCCCGGCGACGATAGGTGCTATATATGCCCACCCCTGGCGCGGCTACGGAGATATACGAACCATAGTTGGAAAAGGATGCCCTGGCGTCGCCCCTATCGGTGGCGGAAACGGCGATGGCATCGGTGCACGCTGCGGGGTAAAAGGGCTTATCAGAGTTGCCGTTGCCCGCCGCAGCCACCACCACCGCCCCCTTGCTCCAAGCGTAACTCACGGCATCCTGCAGATAGGAGGAGGGAGCATAACCTCCGAGGCTCAGGTTAATGACCTTAGCCCCATGGTCGGCAGCGTAGATGATGCCTTTAGCTACATCGCTATATTTAGCGTAGCCTCTGCTATCCACCACCTTCACCGGCATGATGCGGCTATTGAAGGAGACGCCGGCGACCCCCATGCCGTTGTCCGTTCCGGCGGCGATTATGCCCGCCACATGGGTGCCGTGCCCGAGGTCATCGGAGGTGTCTTTGGAGTTGGCGACGAAGTTGTAGCCGGGGACCAGCTTGCCCTCGAGATCGGGATGGTTCGGTGCTACCCCAGAGTCAACGACGGCGACGATCACCTCCGGGCTGCCGGGTGAGATGTCCCAAGCCGACGGCGCTTCGATCCTCTTTAAGCCCCACTGGTAGCCATATCTATAATACGGATCATCCGGTTCATAGGTCACCTCAGCGATGTAATCGGGCTCGACATACTCCACCCTGGGGTCGCCTTTGTAGGCCGCAATGGTAGCCGCCATCTCGCTGGGAGGGACCTTCAGCACCCTCACGCCGATTTCGGGGATCTCCCCTTTGACCTCAGCCTTAAAGCGAGCGCTCGCCTCCGCCACGGCTTTCAAAGCGACGCCGGGCTTGAATTTAACCAGCACCTCGCCTGGAACATAAGGATGAGCAATCGAATCCGAATCGAGGCCTACATCCCCATCCTCCGCAGAAACCGCTGTGGCCGAAACGATTAGGATTACGCAGATAACGACTAGTTCGCTAACCTTTCGGCCCATAAGCATCCTTTCCTCACCTCCTTGAAAACCGCTAGGCAAATGAAAACCCGGCGGGCATAGCTACTCCACCGGGTTTCGGAAAACCAGTTCCATCCGAGACGGCAGCCCGGCGGCCATAGCCTTGTGGCTTTAGGCCCGTAGCTTTGCGTCCCTAGCTTTCGCTAGGTTTGCCCTTTCGCTCGGTATCCTCTTATATGCCCCCCAGCGAGGGAACCGGGGGGTTCGGTGCGTGTCTATGGCACGGCACCGCTTATAGAGCCGTTATTAAAATATAGCACTTTTTGACCCCTTTATGGGTGAAGAAAGCGTGAAATTTCTGTGAAATTTGTGTGAAGAAAAAAGCAACCGAGCTCCAATAGAGCCGGTTGCTCCTTTTGCCTGGGTGGTGCGGTGCGATTATGGCGGGTGATTCCTCAAGACGAGAGGCAGGTAAATTTGGAACAGCAAGCTGACCTTATATCGGAGGGCGATGTCGTCCAACCAAGCCCCGGAGTGGTCGGCATCAACGTGGTCGTCGCTCGTAAAGGCGAAGGCGATCCAAACCTGGGGTTGGCCTGTGCAATCAATGAGATCGCCATTGGGCGTAGGGACGGCAGCCAAATCGAAGTCTGTCCAGCCGCCAAGCACTTGCCCGGAGACCTTTGGGCCATAAAATTCAGCACCATCGAGGGAGGCCATCCAGTAGAACCAATCATGCTCCTTCTCGCTATCCAACCAAAAGTAGAAATAAAGCTCGGCGGCGGTTGCGTTGCTCAGGTCGAAGGGGCCGTAGACCATCCAGGAGTTGAGGTTGGGAGGATATGGTTGCCAGCAAGTGTAGCTGGCATCGGCGCCGGCAGCATGGGGCACAGCGTCATGGTCGCCGGATGCGCCATAATCGAAGCAGTCCGTCACACCCCAATAGTACTCGCCGTTGAGGCCTGGCGGGTCATCCCCATCGAAGGCCGCCCACCCGCTGGCAGGCCACGGCCCTTCGAAATCCTCAGTCATGATCTCCGCCCAGCCCTGTGCGGTCGAGGCGGCTTTTATTGGTTGCCCCGACATTAGCTGAGGGTTGCTCAAACGAAAATGGGCGGGCTCTATGACAAAAGGGCTCTCCCCTTCAGGGTCATCGGCGAAGGCTGGCGAGTCGCAAGCCATCCCCAGCAGCAACACCGCCCCCAGAAACAGAGGCACACACATTATCCTTAACGAATATCCGGAAAGATTTCGATAATGCCTCATCCTTCTCCTCGCCTTCTATTCAGCGCCGTTTGAACCGCAGAGCTCGCTGAGACCGCCGAGAAATCCAAAAAAGCTCTGCGAACTCTGCGCTCTCGGCGGTAAGTTAGGCAGTCGAGAGTTTTGGGGGTTGCTAACCACATTTTACCATAGAAATCCCATCATAGCAAACCTCAATTCAACTGTTCACATGGGGCCTCTTTTCTTACCGCAGAGTGCGCAGAGAAAAAACTATTAAATCCCTGCGATCTCCGCGTGCTCCGCGGTAAGCGGGCGGCCTGAAGTGGATAGAAAGCCATCACATAAAAAGGGGAGACGACATCGCTGTCGTCTCCCCTCACTTAGCCTAGGCCGGACGGGCTTAACGCTCTAGCGCCCCCACACCCAGTTTGAACATGACCTGCCCTCCAGGGAAGGCCAGGCTCCCATCCTCCTCCGAAGGCATCCAGGCAGGGAACATATCCTCAGACGGCTCCGCTGTCACCTCCGTCAGCCGCCTCAGGTTCGAGCCATCAGAGGCACTCATGGCGTATACCTCCACGTCCCTGCCCCGATCCGTCTGGAAGACGATCTCCGCCCCCTCGCACGACCAGGTAGGAGCCTCATCGTCAGCCGGGTTCCTCGTCAGGTTCCTCTCATCAGTCCCGTCAACGCTGATCACGTAGACCTCCCAGTTGCCATCCCGGTCCGACTGGAAGGCGATCCACTGGCTGTCCGGAGACCAGACGGCGTTCTTCTCCTCGCCGGCGCTATCCGTCAGCCTGACCTCGTCGCCGCCCTCCGCGGGGATGAGATAGAGCTCCCAGTTGCCGTCACGATTGGAGCGGAATAGGATCCACTCCCCATCCGGAGACCAGACCGGATCCACGTCATCGGCCTCGTTGTAGGTTAACCTCACCTTCTCCCTGGTCTCCACATCTACGACGTAGATCTCCCAGTTGCCGTGCCGGTTCGTCTGGAAGGCCACCTTCCCCGCCTTGCACTCCGGCGACCAGAAGGGGTCGGTGTCGTCGGCTGGATGGTAGGTCAGCCTCTTCTCCTCACCGCTCTCCGCATCCAGCGTGTAGATGTCCCACTGGCCGCTGCGGTTCGACTGGAAGGCGATGAGGTGCTCATCGCAGAGGTCCGCCCACACCGGGTCTACGTCGTCGGCCCAACTAAAGGTGAGCTGCCTCTCGTTGCCGCCGTTGATGTCCACCAGGTAGAGGTCCCAGTTGTCGTTCCGGTCCGACTGGAAGACGATCCACTCGCCGTCCGGGGAGCGGGCGGGGGCGATGTCCCTGGCCTCGTTCTCGGTGAGCCTGATCTGCGCTGAATCCGTGATGGGCTCCGTGCGGTAGAGCTCCCAGTTGCCGTCTCGGTTGGAGTGGTAGGTGACCAGGGCCGGGCAGACCGGGCACTCGGCCGCCGGGAGAGCCGCCGGCTCGACCCAGAGCCAGGCCCTGCCGGGCTTGCAATCGCCGTGATGCAGGGCCGTTACCAGCCAGGCCCGCCCTGCTCTTTGAGCGGTGTAGACATTGCCGACCCAGGTCCCTCCGGCACCGTACTCTATACGGAAATCAACGTTGCCGGTGACGTCGCCCAGAGGGTTGCCGCAGTTGTCGTAGGCTTCAGCCGTGTATTCTACGCTGTCGCCAGCGGCGATGTCGGCGTGCCTGGGCGTGACCACGATGTAGCAGCACTCCCAGCTTCCGCACACTGGCGTATAGACGCAGCCTTTATCCGGATCGCAGCTGTCTTCGGTGCACGCATTGCCGTCATCGCAGGTGATCGGAGTGAAGACGCAACCGGTATCCGGATCGCAGCTGTCTTCGGTGCACGCATTGCCGTCATCGCAGGTGATCGG
>CAYQVA010000024.1:0-4911 GCA_964420815.1 uncultured Anaerolineae bacterium | reverse complement strand
GCAACCGGTATCCGGATCGCAGCTGTCTTCGGTGCACGCATTGCCGTCATCGCAGTTCAGGACAGTGAACGTCTTGCTATCGTGAAGTTCCCAATGCCAACCCTGGCACAGCGACCATTCCCACCGATAGAGGCGAACCGTGTAGGTGCCAGGCGTGCTCGGCGCATTACCTTTAAAGTTACGTGTCGACTTCGATGCGCACCAACCATCCGCGTCGGGCAATTCCCAGAAGCCTCCAGGCCCGCTGACCGTAATCTTATAGCGGAAGCCGGGGAATACCACGGCATGCAAGCACATTGCCTCGTGGGGGCAGAAGACGTCCCTTTTGGTTGAGCAATCCGACTCCGTGATGTCCACATGACAAGGGTCCGCGCTAGCAATCCCGGTTGAAAACCCGGCCAGCAGCGCCAGAAGAAGCAGCGCTAAATACAGTTTTCGCATTTGTCTTCCTCCTCCTCATTTTTCAATCGCATACTTACACCTTTTCCCCCTACGAGCCATCACCTCCTTTGCAAAGCTTCAGTCTCCCTGGCCTCAAACCGATGAGCTCTCCATTTTATTTCCACTGTCTTTCCTTAATTTAAAGCCTCCCCCTTATACTTCCCCAGAGAGGCTATCCCTTTTCACAGCGCCCAGAATCCTCCCCACATCGGCGACCAGCTCGCGAAGGCTGAAGGGCTTGGGGACGAACTCCACCGCCCCCAGCTCAAGGCTCCTGATGCGGTTCTCCTCATATTTGTAGGCGGTGAGGACGATGACCGGGATGTCTCTGGTCTCAGCCTCGCCCCTCAGCCGCTTCAGGAAGCCGAAGCCGTCCAGCCGGGGCAGGGCCAGGTCTAAAATTATCAGGTCGGGCCGCTCCAGCCTGCTCCTCTCCACGGCATCCAGGCCGTCTCCAGAAAGCAGCACAGAGTATCCCTCCTTCTCCAATCGGTACTTGAGCACCGACCGGATATTGGCATCGTCATCAATCACCATAATCCTCTTGGCCACCACTGGAGCTCCCTCGACCTAGCATTCATCCGTTGATATAATATAACACCTTGAGGTTAATATCAGGTAACAATAAGGTTAAAAATAGGTTAATAATTTGCCTGAATCTAGGCATCTTCATAAGCCGAATCCTTCACAAATGAGTCAAATTTCCTACCGCAGAGGCCGCTGAGCGCGCGGAGAGGAAAAAATAAGAGATCTCGGCGAACTCTGCGCTCTCTGCGGTAAACCCCTTGTAGATTTGAGGCGAAACTTCGCTAGTGCTTGACAGAGCGGTAAAAAGATGAGATAATAACCATAAATGGAGATAATTGGAAGGAGGCACTATGGCAAGGGAATATTCAGAAGCCCAAGTTATAACCATCGTCATTGGAGCCCTTCTTATCTTCACAGCCGGAATATTCTTGGGCCGGTTTCTATCCAATGTGCCGATTTGGGGTACAGCGAAGCCTATGGCAGAAAGGGCTACGCCTACCCCTCCTCAACTCACGAAAGAACCCACGGCTGAAGAGCGTACGTCCACCCCTCAACCTACGGCTGAGGTGAAACCAATAGAAGAGGCGGGAGGGGTGGGAAGCCTTCCCGCGAGAGGCGAGGAAGATGCGCCGGTGACCATGATCGAGTTCTCCGATTTCCAATGTCCCTTCAGTGCAAGGCACTTCCAACAGATCTTCCCCCAGATCGAAAAGGAGTACATTGCCACCGGGAAGGTAAAATATTACTTCCGAGACTTCCCCCTCCCATTCCACCAGCACGCCCAAAAGGCCGCCGAGGCAGCTCGTTGCGCTAACGAGCAAGGGAAGTTTTGGGAATACCACGATAAGGTCTTCGCAAACCAAAAGGCCATCAGCCTTGAGAATCTGAAGGAATGGGCGAAGGAACTGGGACTCGATATGGCAAAGTTCAGCGATTGTTTGGACAGCGGGAGATTTGAACAAGCGGTAAAGGAAGATTTCGCCGATGGGCAATCGGCAGGGGTTCGGGGAACGCCAAGCTTCTTCATCAATGGTCGAATGGTTGTGGGGGCTAAGCCCTTTGAGAGGTTCCAAGAGGTGATTGAGGAAGAGCTAGCGAAGAGGCGGGAATGACGAAGATGGCTGGCTTAGCATAGGTAATTCGCAGACGGCCTTAGGCCAAAAAACAAAGGGCCCTGAAAGAGAAATCTTCCAGGGCCCTATCAATTATGGATAACTCTAGTGGTGCTTCGCAAACCTGTAGCCGATCCCCCGCTCGGTGAGGATATAGCGCGGGTGGCGGGGATCCTCCTCTATCTTCTGCCGCAGACGCCAGACGTAGAGCTTCACGTAGTCCGTCTCATCAATGTACTCCGGCCCCCACACCCTCTCTAGTAGCTGCTCATGGGTGAGGACCCGGCCGGCATTCTCCGCCAAGTAAAAGAGCAGCCGCCGCTCCGTAGCCGTCAGCTTCACCGGCTCGCCCCCTCGACTGACCTCCCCTCTCTCGGAATCTATCACCAACTCCCCATCGCTATAGAGGACAGCCCCCTTGGTGGGGGGCGGCAGCCTGGTCCGGCGCAGGACGGCCTCCACCCTCGCCTCTAACTCCTTCAGGCTGAAGGGTTTGGCCACGTAGTCGTCAGCCCCCAGCTTCAGCCCCCTCACCCTCTCATCTTCCTGCCCCCGCGCGGTGAGAATGATGATAGGGACATCTGATACCTCTCGAATGCGGCGACAGGCCTCCCAACCATCCATCCTGGGCATCATTATGTCCAGGATGATGAGGTCCGGTTGGTAGGCATACATCTTCTGCAGCCCTTCGAGCCCATCAGCGGCGGTGATGACACCGTATCCCGCATTTCTCAAATACAGCTTTAAGGCCTCGACAAGCTTGGCATCATCGTCAACGATGAGCAACTCGCCTTTCGCCACCTCTCCCCCTTCGATGGCCACTCGATTGTCCGCTTAAGCCTGATGATAACAAGTTCTTCTAACTTTTTGAATTATATCAATATTAAAAGGTTTCCTGGGTGAAAACAGCGTGAAATTTGCGTGAATTTTGCGTGAAGCCTAGGAGCTAACGAATAGTCTCTCCATTTAAAGCATTCTCTCTTTGGAGAGACTATTCGTTATCGGTCACCTGATCAGGCGGGATGAGCGGCAGGGTCACGGTGAAGCGACTCCCTACCCCCATCTGGCTCTCCACCTCTATCTTGCCTCCATGGGCCTCCACCGCCTCCTTGGCCAACGCCAGGCCGAGGCCCGTGCCCTCAATCCCTGATTCCGTCGTCGATCGCACCCGATAGAACTTCTCGAAGAGGTGAGGCAGGTCTTCGGAGGGGATGCCTATCCCGTGATCGGATACGCTGATGATGAGCCAGCCATCCTCCTCACACGCCTTCACCTCCACCTGCCCCCCTTCGTAGCTGAATTTGACCGCATTGCTGAGCAGATTCCTTATCAATGTGACCATCAATTCCTCATCGGCGAGGATAGAGGGAAGGTCGGAAGGGATGTCAACTTTGATCTTGACCCCTTTCTTTCGGGCTTGGACGCTGAGGAGGGAGACGACGTAATCCACCAGCTTTCCCAGGTTCAAGGGCCTCTTCCTCAACTCGAAGCGCCCGGACTCCAGCCGAGAGAGGTCCAGGAAATCGTTGATCATGGACGCTAACCTATCTGTCTCCTCGTCTATGACCTTCAGGAAGCGCCGGCGCACATCCCTGTCTCCTCCGTCTAGCTCATCCAAGAGGAGCTCAGTGTAAGCCTTTATAGAAGCCAAGGGGGTGCGGAACTCGTGGGAGACATTGGCCACGATGTTCGATTTGAGGCGGTCCACCTCCTTTAGGCGGGTGATGTCGGCGAAGCTGAGCAGGTAACCGTAGGCCTTGCCCCCGCTATCGCGGAGGGGGGTGACCCCCAGCAGAATATCGCGCACCCCCAACCTGCCACAGAGCGTCGTCTCCTGAGGGGCGACCCGCTCCCCTGTTGATGCCGCCTTCTGCAAGAGGCTATCCTCTCCCCATACCTCCGGGCCGAAGACCTCGGGTAAGTGCCTGCCCAAGATGTCCTCAGCAGCGTAGCCCGTGATCGCTTCCGCCTCCGGGTTGAAGGCGGTGATCCGCATCTCGCTATCAACCACCACGATGCCATTGAAGGTCTCCTTCAGGATGGTCTCCGTCTTCCCCTTCTCCTCAATGGCCTCTTGATACAGCTGGGCATTCTCGATGGCAATGGCGGCTTGGGCGGCCAAGGTTGCTAGCAACCGCTCATCATCCTCGGTGAAGGCGCCGACCCTCTCGCTGTCCACAGTGATGGTGCCAAGCCTTTTTCCACCGATAACCAGGGGGGCTACTAGGAGAGACCTGAACCCTTGGTTAACACCGAGTCTGAGGAAGCGAGGCTCCTCATTGACATCGGGCACATTGATTGCTCTACCTTGCTCCAGGGCATAGCCAGCGATGCCCTCCCCGATGCGCATCCTCCTCCTCCGGAGGGCGCCGAGGGCTTTGCCCGACAGGGCCTTGGGATGGAGTTCGCCACTAGCTTCGTCGAGGATATGGATCACCCCCCTCTCCGCATGGTCAATGGTCTCCACCGCCGAATCAATTATTACCTGGAGCAACTCATCGAGGTTGAGGACTGAGGCGAAGGCTTGGCTCACCCTAAAGAGGGCTTCGCTCTCCCGTAGCCTGCGCCTCGTCTCCTCCAAAAGCCGCTCTATCTCCCTAGTCCTCTCCGCAACCTGCCTCTCCAAACCCCGTTGGTATTCCCTGTTTTCCAGTATCAAGCGGCGCCTTTCAAGCGCTTTCTGGACGCTGATGGCCGCCTCCTCCAAATCGAAGGGCTTAATGATGTAATCATCAGCCCCTAACCTCATGGCCCTCACCGTCACATCCTCATCCCTGACGGCGGTCATCATCACCGCCGCCACATCGGGGTCAAGCGACTTTATCCCCTT
>CAYQVA010000023.1:0-13237 GCA_964420815.1 uncultured Anaerolineae bacterium | reverse complement strand
CGGTGAAGTAGCGCAGGGATACCGTGGGCACCCCGAAGTTAGCATGGTAGAGCTGACAGAGGTGCTCCCCGGCCAGCTTGGTCACCCCATAGGGGGAGATGGGGTGTGGGAGGCTGTCCTCGCGCATAGGGAGGTCGGGGGTGTCGCCGTAGATGGAAGAGGAGGAGGCATAGACGAATTTGGCTATCTTGGCTATCCCTCGACCCTTCGCCGCCTCCAGAAGCCTCTGGGTGGCCAGGACGTTGTGCTCGGTGTAGACGGCGAAGTTCTCCCCCCAACTAGCGCGCACCCCGGCCTGGGCCGCCAGGTGAAAGACGCAATCCACGCCTTCGAGCAGGGGCTCCAGGTCCGCGGTGCGGAGGTCGGCCTCGACGAAGCGGAAGCGGTCAGAGTTGCGGAGCCCAGCCAGGTTCCGTTCCTTCACCGGGCGGGGGTAGTAATCGGTGAAGCAGTCCACCCCGACCACCTCGTATCCCTCGGCGATCAGCCTCTCAGCCAGGTGCGAGCCGATGAAGCCCGCTGCGCCGGTGACCAGGCATTTCGGGTTCATCTTCTATCCTCCAGATACCCCCGCGCCCCCTCGAGCGCGTAGAGCACCCCGCCGATGAGGCCGGTGGCCACGTTCAGGGCATAGAAGAGGAGGGACATGGCCAGGGCCAGGGGCGCAGGGACGCCCGCCTGAGCGAAGAGATAGACGTATCCCCCCTCCCGCACGCCCAGCCCGCTCAGGGAGAGGGGGAAGATGAGCGATAAGGAGATCAAGGGGATGAAGACGAGGAAGTACCAGATGGAGACCTGCACCCCCAACGAGAGGGCGATGAGGTAGTTGACGGCGATGAGCAGGAGGTTGAAGGCCAGGGAGACGGCCAGCGCCCCCCCGATGGCCCTGAGACCGCAGGCATATACCGCCTCGTAGATCTCATGAACCGGCTTGAGTTTGGCGATGAGCTTCAGCAGCCCCCAGCTCTCCAGCCGATCCCGCTGGAGGAGCGCCCACGACCCAGCCCAGCTCGCCAGGAAGAGGAGCAGAATCGCCGCCGCCACGCTGGGGGCGATCAGCCGGTGGGCGAAGACCAGCGCTGCCGCAGCCATCAGGAAGAGGGCGAGGAAGCCGGTCGCCCGGTCGAGCAGCACCGTGCCGATGGACTCGGCGGGCCTGTCGCTATCCTTGGAAAGCTCATACACCCGCACCACGTCCCCCCCGATGCCGGTGGGGAGGAAGTTGTTAAAGAAGGTGCCCACGAGGTAGAGTTCCGTCAGCCGCGAGAGCGGAGCATTCATCCCCAACGCCGCAAGCAGGATCCGCCACCGATAGGCCCTGAGGAAGATGCCCGCCAGATAGATGGCGAGGGCCGCAGCCAGGTGGGATAACTGTGCCCCTTGCAGGGCGCCCAGGATCTTCCGCCACCCTATCTCCCTGAAGATGAGGGCGAGCAGACCCAGGCTGAGGCCAACCTTTAACAGGTTTATCGTCCTCTTTTTCATCCTAACGCTCCACCCGTATCCTGTGCAGCAGGATCCTATCATCGGGCATCCTCTCACCCCGCTCATCGAAGGCCGGCATACGGTCGCCGGTCGCCTCATCGTACATCCCGATCTCCAGGACGTATTCGCCTTCAGGTGCATCGGGCTTTACCGGAATCTCGTATCTGTCGGCTATCACCTCGCCCTCGATCCAGCCGGTGGTCGGGCGCGTGCCTCCCACCGGAATGCTATCCCTCTGGCCCCAGATGCGGCTCTCCTCATCCAGGAGATGGGTGAAGACCTTGTAGCTTGTCTCCATCCGCCGCTCGCACCGCCAGTAGAGGGTCAGGTGCAGGCTCCCTCCAGGCGCAACGGTCGTCTCCTCAAGGTCGTAGCCGAGGAAGCTCACCTTATTCCCCAGGTTGGCGACCATGGGGTGCTGGATAGGGGGCATCTCGAACCTTCGCTCCTTTTCGACTATGCGCAGTAATGCCAGGTCAAAGAACTCTTGCTTGAAGAGCCAAAAGCGGCGCACCTGCAGCGGTTCCCCGGTGGCTGCGGCATACATCCTCGCCCTCAGCCTGTATTGGCCAGCCGGCGCGTCGGCAGGGACGATGAGCCGATACTGGCCCTTAACGATCTCGCCCTCATCCCACTGAGTGGTAGGATAGCCATCGCCCCCGGGCGAAAAGACCTCTTCCGCCCAGACCTTGCCCCCTTCGTCTACCAATTGCAGGCTGAGGCGATAGCCATCCTCCGGTTTGCGCCGGACCAGGTAGTAGAGCGATAGGTGCAAGGCATCGCCTGGGCCAGCCTCCTCATCGGCGAAATCGTAGCCCAAAACCACGATCTCACCGCCCAGGTCGAAGCGACGCTGGTGCTGGATGGGAAGCTCCTTTGGCGATGGCGGATGGGTTGGCTCGACGACATTGATGCTCCCCAGGGCGATTCTCGTCCCCTGAGGGACGCCGTTTTCGTCGAAGACCTCCAGCGGACGCCCGGTCTGCGGCGAGTACATCTCCAACTCAAGCCTGTAGTTGCCCGGCGGAGTGCCCCAGTGGACGGGAAGCTCGTGCGTCTCCCGAAGGACCTTGCCCTCTTCCCAACGTGAGGTGGGGTAGAGGGCGTTAAAGGGCTCGCTGTCACCGTGGCCCCAGACATAACCCTCATCGTCCACCAGCCAGGCTGAGATGTGATAATCCTCCTCCACCTCAGCCAGAGTCTGCCAGTAGAGGTCAATGTGCAGCACCTCGCCTGCTGCCACCGGACCGCGGGGCAACTCATATCCCAAGAGAGCGAACCTGTGGCCGAAATCAGCTCCCACCTCCTCTTGCAGAGAGGGTGGTTGGTCCAGGATGGGCGACTGGGTGAGGTAGCAGGCCACCGCCACCCTCATGCCGTAGCCGTGAAAGGCCTTATCGTCCGCCTTGAAGAGGTTATCGTCGAGCCACTCCTTCGCCAGCGGAGCCGTCGGCTCATAGTAGCCCCCTGAGGGGCCATAGGCGAACCAGATGCGCTCGTACTTGTCCCTCAACCTCTCTATCTCCTCTATCGTCTCCGGGGTGAAGGGAGTGCCGTAGCGAGGCAACGACGTTAGGGGGAGGTCGCCTCGGTGATAATAGTCGAAGACATGGCAGATCACCGCATCGCTCAAGGCGACGATGTCCCCCGGCCGGGAATGCCGCTCCACATAGCGGAACATGGAGCGGAGGTCGTCCTTGATATACCTCTCGTCGAAGAAGTAGTTGTGGGTCGAGTAGGCGAAGCCGGCGGCGAAGATGATGAGGCAAAGAGCGATGGCAGGCCGCCAAAGCCGCTTGAGGGTGACTAAGCCCGCCGCCAGGGTCAGATAATAGGCTGGCGAGATGATTATCAAGTGTCGAGCGCCCATGTAGAGGGGCTTGATGTGGGAGGCCAGGTAGAGGGCCAGGATGGGCACGAAGAGGTATCCCAGGAGAAGAAGCGGTCTCTTACCCCACATCCTGAACCTGCTTTCGTCTGCTATGATGAGCCCCATTACAAATACGACCAAGAAAATCATGTCCAGCCAGAGCACCCGCCTGAGGCTGACCGAGAGCCCCAGGCTGAAGGAGTTCAATAGGTCCCGCAGGATGATGGGGAGGGGGACGAACCTGTATAGTGGCTCAGGGCCCATCTGCATGCGGTGCAGGGCGAAGGGGACCAGGGGTGACGCGCTCAAGGCGGCGGCCAGCAGCAGAGTCACCGACCATACCCTGCGGCGCGTGATAGCGAAGGTGAGGAAAGCCACGAACTCGAAGATGAGCATGAAGAAGCCGGAGTAATGGGTGTAGAGCATGGCCACTGTGGAGAGGACGTAACCGCAGCGCCAGGCCAGTTTGGAGATGCCGCTCACCCCCGTCGAGTCATTCCCCTCCATCACCTTCAGGAGGGTGTAGAACGATAGCAGGCTGAGGAAGGGCAGCAGGGTATACATCCGCAGCTCCTGGGAATACCAGAGGTAGAGGGGGGATGCAGCTACCAGGAAGGCGGCGAGGAGCCCCACCTGAGGGCCGAAGAGCCTCTTGCCCACGGTATACAGGAGGGGGACGGTCAGCACGCTGAAGGCGACCGAGAGGAATTTGGCCGCGAACTCGCTATCGCCGGCGAATTCGATCAGGAGGTGCAGCAGGATGAAATAGAGCGGCGGCTGGAGGTCGTGGGTGACGACGCCCTGAATAATGATCCTGTTGGAGAGGATGAAGGCCAAGTTCTGGTGGGCCCGATACATGCTGAGGCCCTCGTCCGCCCAGAGGCTCTTGGCATCGAGGCGGTAGAGGCGCAGGGCGAAGGCGAACAAGATAACCGCCGACAACACGGCTATGATCAAGGCATCTCTGCTTTTCATCGAATCTCCTTGGATATTACACGCACCTGGCCTAACAAAATCCTATCCCCTTGTCCCTCCTCATCCAGCACAGCCAGGCGCTGCCCCGTCTCCAGGAGATACATCCCCACCTCCAGAAGGTACTCGCCCGGAGGGGCTTGGGGCTGCACCACCAGCTCATACTCGTCCTTGACCACCTCCCCCACGTCCCAAAAGGAGGTGGGATAATATCCCCCCAACGGCTGGCTATCTCGCTGACCCCAGATTCGCTCCTCCTCGTCAATCAGGTGGGTGAAGACGGTGTAATCCTCCTCCATCCCCTTCAGCGCCTGCCAAAACAGGGTCAGATGGAGCGTCTCGCCGGGTCTTATGACCCTCTCCTCCAGGTCATAACCGATCAAGGCAACCCTATCGGCCAGATTGAAATACGTCGGATTGGGGATAGCGTAGCTCTGAGGCTCCTTTGGAGCGATCTTCACCCAGCCTATTATGGGGCTCCCTAAAGGCTGTCCTTCCCTATCGAAGGGGCGCAGGCCCTCGAAGGTAGGGAGGCTATAGAGTCCCGCCTCGATCCGGCAAAGGCTCGGTGCCAGGGCATCAGGGGAGATGGCTATCCGATAGGTATCGCGCACTACCTCGCCCTCCTTCCACAGGCTGGTGGGATATGCCCCCCGGCCGGGGTAGGTGTCTCTCTGGCTAATAAGTTGCTCATCTCGCCCAAACAGGCGGATAAAGACGCTGTAATCTCGATCCATCATGGCCAGGCAGCGCCAGTAGAGGGTCAGCTCCAGAACGTCCCCCGGTTCGACTCTGTCCTTATCGGTCTCATATCCTATCAACTCCACCTTCCCCTCGTAGTTGATATGGACGCGATGGGGTATCGTCCTCTCATCGAGGAGGGAGAAGGGCTGCGGTTTGGCGTAGGCTGGGGCTATGTAGCGAAAGGGGGAGATGGCGGCCAAGACGAGCATCGTCCCCGCGACGCCGCCGGCCAGAAGGCCGATGAATCGCCGCGGCACCAGTTGGGCCAGCCCCGCAAATAGCAAGGTAGAGATAGCCGAGATGGCTGGGAAGAGGAGCCGTCCTTGGGAAGCCGTCGTCGCCTGGGTCCACCTGACGAAGGAGGCGGTGAGGATGAGGAGCCAAAGGAGCGAAATCAGCAATGCGGAATTAGGGACTTCGCCCCCCTTTAAGCCTTTGATGGCCATAAAGGCCAATCCCGCCATACCGAATAGGGCGATGCCGTCGAATATGTGATAGACGAAGGGGTCGGCCAGCACATTCATCCACCCAAAGAGGGCCCAAAAGGAGATCTTAAGCCCTTGCAGCTCGGTGAGGAGGTCAACGATGGTGAAATCGGGGTTCCGCTCGCCGACGATGGCCAGCATCATCTTTAAGCCCAAGGGGTCGCCATAGAGGGCCCAGTTCCTGACATACCACCACCCTGCGATCAGGGCAGCAAAGAAAAGGATAACAACTCCTCCCTTGATCGCGACCTTGAGGGAACGTTGCCGAAAAGCCGCGATGCCGAGGGCGATGAGCGTCAGGGGCAGAAGGCACAATCCGCTGAGCTTGGCCAGGGCAGCAAGACCCAGAACGAAGCCTAACAATGACCAATGATTGAACACTGAGCCCACTGAGGAGACTGAAAAATTCGGAGGCTTCAATGGTTTTTCAGCGCCCTCTGTGCTAATCCGTGCAATCAGTGCTTGGGATTTGGTCATTGGGATTTTGTGCAGGCGGATTATGAGGAATAAGGCCAGCGAGGAGAGCATGGTCACCAAGTTATCGTTATTGACAGCCCCGCTCATGAAGATGAACTGGGGGTTGAAGGCGTTGAGCGCCGCCGCCCCCGCTGCCAGGGCTCGATGCCCAGGGAATGCCTCCAAAGCGATCAAGTAGGTCATGAGGACCGTAGTCGCCCCCATCAGCACCGAGAGCAGGCGGACGATGTGCACCGCCAAGACCGCGCCGCAATAGGGGAAGGCCTCCCTGCTGGTGTGGACGATGACGTTCTTATTGCCGTCGGCTAGGGGTATGCCGATGGCGGCATGGGGGTTCTCGCGGACCAATGTGAAGGCATCGTCGGTATCAAGCCAGAAGGTAGCCAGGGCGCCGATGAGATAATAGAGGGGTGGCTGGCTCCCTTCCTGTCGCCAGGTTTCCTCCCCTTCGTCACTCTGCACCGGCAGGCCGTGCCCATCGGCGATGTGCTTGATGTAGAAGTAGTGCCACATCTCGTCAGGCGCCTCGAAGATGGGGTTGACGACGCTATAGATGGTTCCTAGGGTGATGAAGGCCGCGATGATAAGGGTTATGGCCAGATGTCGCTTTGCTAGGGCTCTAAATCGCATCCTGATCCCCTATCCAGTTTCAGGGCAGAATACAATCGCTCGCCATTAGAGGTGCTGGCTTTTCGGCTTGCCGATGACGGATTGCACCACAAAAAGGATTATAACCAGAACGGTTGTAACCGAGATAGCCGGCCAAGTGCGATGGTAGCCCACGTCAATTGGC
Source organism: uncultured Anaerolineae bacterium (assembly GCA_964420815.1). Lineage (GTDB taxonomy): Bacteria > Chloroflexota > Anaerolineae > CAYQVA01 > CAYQVA01 > CAYQVA01. Next base: position 6,411 of record CAYQVA010000023.1, on the reverse strand, counting down.
GGGCGAGGCTGTGGCAGCCACAAATCGAGAAGTTGATGGGCAAGTGAGACCAGGAAAGCGTCGGCCAAAAAGAAGGCTATATTTGTGGCTGCAAATGCCAGAGGCAACAGAACCATATTGGCAGTTCGCCTGGTGATTCTGGCAACGAATATGCTTGTACTGACCAGGATGACAACTACGCTAGGCAAGATGGCGCCAGGCAGGGCTTCGAAGAAATCATTCACGGCTCGCTCCCAGGTTCCGAGGGGTGGTCGGAGCGGCGCGCAAACACAATCCCAGGGCACTAACCAGCCCTCCGTCGCAGCCGCTATCCACATGAACGAGAAAGACCAGGTGCCGACCAGTAAGAGTGTGCTGCCGATGAAGGCCACCATCTCCTTTAGCTTCCATCCGTCTCTCTTATCAGCAGCTTGTGTGTCCATTCCTCTTTCTAAACCGTCTCGAACTGCAAAACCCGTAGTTGTTCTGGGGATACTAGGCTGCTTAAATGGAGAATCTCTATGCCCACGACACGTCCTTGGCCATCAAAATCGAGAATAATCCCTGGCTGTATCTCCTCAGATTCAACAATGGCCGACTCGTCTAAGCGGAGATACAATGTATCGTTTTCCTTATCTATTTTAAGCCTCATCTCTGCCTCCTTAAACGCCTATCAAAGAAAAGTGTTATAATCCGCTTGGGTTGGGTGTGGGGATTGACCACCACACGAAGGAAGCGGCCTCCATGCTCTGGAATCCCCTTGATGTAATGGGTGTTCCCATCTGTCCCTGTCTCGGTCCAATCCGGCTCATCAATGGCTCGCCACATCCATTCCTCGGGGATTTCTCGCTCTTGTAACATATCTCGTGCGTGCTTAGAGGGCTCTATATCCCGCATCAAGCCTTAAGCTCCTCCCAGGGCGCAGTCGGTTCACCTCGGCGTGATGATGACCGCTGTTCTCTTACCGGCATCGTTTACACTACAAATAAATGCCCTTTATTACCTCATTCTCTTTTAATCTAATCTTTGCCTGTTTTTGATGTCGCCTAACAGTATATATCAGAACTCCAAGAGAGGCAAGAGTGGTTAGGCTAAGGCTTTACGACTATCTCACTGGGCAAAAGCAGGTGGTCGCTTCCCTCGCTGGCCAGGACGCGCTCCATGGTCGCCGCATCGTAGAGCCCCACTTCGATGATGCCCCTCCCCACATAGGTCAGGTCGCTGAACTCCATCTCGTGCCGGTCAACGATGATCTCCCCCTCAACCCAGCCGGTCGTGGGGCGCACGCCATCAGCCGGTATCCCATCGTGCTGGGCGATGAGCCTGCCCTCCTCGTTCAGGATGTGGGTGAATACGGTATAACTCGTAGTCAGGGCCTCCTCGTTGATTGCCCGCCAGTAGAGGGTGAGCCTCACCTTATCCTTCGCGGTGACCTCGGTCCGATCCAGGTCGTAGCCGATCAGCTCGGCGAAGCCGCCGAAGGTCACCTCAAGCTCGTGCTGCATGGGCGGAGTGACGAAGAGATGCTCAGCGGCTTCAACCTCTATCTCCACCAGCCTTAAAGGGGGATTCATACCTATGGCCAGCTCCAAAATGGCTGGCCCTTCCTTCGCCTCGGGTGAGAGCACTAAGTCGCGTCGGTCAACGACCATCTCCCCTCGCGACCAGAGGTCGGTGGGGTAACGCCCATCAACGGGGACGCCACTCGCCGCGGCGACGACCTTCCCCTCTTGCACTAAGCGCAGCTCGGGGACGTAACTCGGCAAGCCATCCCTCGTGGCCCGCCAGCACAGGGCCACCCTCAGCCCCTCTCCTGCCCGCACCTCCCTTCTGTCCAGGGCGAAACCCTCTAGAACCAGGCCGTCGGCTAAAGGAGCGTTTAGGGTCTCGAAGCCAGGGCACGGCTCGCTGGCGAAGGCGCGCGCTCTCGTCAGGTGGACCATGCCCAAGGTAAAGCGCTTCCCCGCCGGCGCTCCGGCTTTATCCAGGAGGTCGAGCCCGGCCAGGTTCGACTCATCGTAGACGCCGACGGCGAGGGTGTAGGAGAGGGGAGCCGTGCCCATAGGCAAAGGGATGACGTAGTAGTTGACTGTCTCCGTCCCCGCCGGCCACTCATCGGTAGGGCGCGAGTTTCGATCCAGCAGGGGGACATCAGCGCTCGCTATTTGACGCCCCCGCCCATCGCGTAGGGCAACTGTGGCCTTGTATCTCCTCTCAGTCTCTTGGACGAGGCGCCAGCGCAAGGCCAGGCAAACCGCCTCATCGGCTGGCACCGCTGTCTCATGGAAAGCGGCGGTAAGCCCCAAAAGGCCATAGTTGGCGAAGACGCCTTGGAGTTTGGGGAGGGAAAAGGCCTGTTTCAGCTCATAGGTCTTGAGGCTGAACCCCTGAAACTCCCTCTCGTCCACCAGCCTGCCGCCCAACTCCAGGAGGAAGGGGATGAGGCCGCGCTCATCCGTCCCACCCTGATACCACTTGGCGAGGAAGACGCGCCTCTTGCCCTCGGCGCACTTCCTGAGCCGGGCGGAGATTTGGGGCTCATTGCCGTCTATTTCGAGATAGCGCACCGGCGCGGAACCATGGTAATAGTAGCTGAAGGCATAGTCTTCGTAATCGAAGACGATGAGGTCGTCGCCGTTCGCGGTGCCCTTCAGGTATTCGGCCAATGAGCGAACGTTATCCTTGTGGTATTGGGTTTCGAAGTACAAGATATGCAATCCTGTAGCGAAGGTGAGGAGCAGCATCAGTCCCAACGCCAGCCCAATTAGCCTCTCCCGGCCTTTATATCCGGTCACGATGCCGATCGCACGCCCAATGAGGACGAATAGCGGGACCGAGAGCATGATCACGTATCGGGGGTGGATGCCCGGCCTGACCTGTGAGATCAGGAAGACCAAAGAGAGGGGGACGATGGTATGCAAAAGTAGCATCCCATTCTGACCGCGTTTGCGATCGGTGCGCCAGAGGATGAGCAGGGCAACGGCCAGGGCGGTGGCCGATAACGATGAGAGCGTGGTGAACGAGGGGTGCGAGCCGATGACGGCGATGGTCCCGGCGTTGTAGAAGTGCCAGACCTGGTTCGCAAAGGAGATCAAGCTGGGAGGCTCGGCCCTCTCGGTGGCGTGTGTCGCCATCCGCCGGATGGCCACCTGGGCCCAGGGGAGATACGACAGGGCCACCAGCACCTGTGCCCCCAGCCACCGACACAGGTCGTGGAGGCGGCGCTGCCTCCAAAGCAGCAGGGTCGCCAACGCGCTCAGATAGGCGATGATGAGGAAGGCGAAGTAATGGGTGTAGATGCCGCTCGCTTCAAAGAGGGCCAGCAATGCCCACTTGCGCCAGGAATGGTTCTCGCCAGCGCTGGTCAGGCGATGGAACAGGTAGATGAGGGCAGCGCACTCCAGGGTCAGGAGGCTATACATGCGCGTCTCCTGGGAGTAAGTGATGTGAAGGGGGGCAAAGGCGACGATAGCCATGGCGAGCAGCGCTGTCCTCGCGTCATAGAGCCGGCGCGCCAGGAGGTAGCCTGCAGCCACCAGCACCACGCCGAACACCAGGGAGAGGAAGCGCACGCTGAATTCGCTGAAGCCTGCCAGCGCTGTCCAGCAGTGGAGCAGGAGGTAGTAGAGTGGGGGATGGGTGCGGCCGGGGCTGGCGATCAGCGGCAGCGCCTCGGAGATGCTTTGCTTGGCCAGGTGGATGCTCCAGCCCTCATCATACCAGATGCTCTGGTTATCAATGCGATAGAGGCGCAGGGCGAAGGCAACCAGGATCAACAGGTATGGCAAAATATGGGTTTTGGCCTTCTCTTTTAGAGCGGACAACAATTTCACCATTGCTCCTTTTTAGCAGAGTTGTGTGGAGTGCGACGACTCCTGTCGTCGCGTATGAATGCGACGACTCTGCTCGCGGCGCCAAAAGAGGCTGTGATGCGCTCTGGGGCGGTGACGAACGGTCTCGCCGAAGTTTCAGTTTTGCCTACGCTATTCGCCTTCGAAATCGAAGGCGAGACCGTTCGTCAGTTAGAGAACGCCCCCTCCTCAAATCTGAGGAGCTCTCTGGTGCCGGCTGGGGCGTTAGAGAACGCCTCTCTCCTCACATCAATGCGATACTAAGGGCCAACGCTGATCGGGCCGAGGCGGACGCTATCGCCTACCGCCTGAGCCCCCTCCAGGACCGGCACCCGGACGAGGTCGGGATAGGTATACATCCCCGTGATGACCCAATATCGGCCAGGCGGAGCATCGGGAGATACCGCCATGTCATACCAACTGACGATCACATCCCCCTCCCCCCATCGGCAGATGGGGTAGCCCATGCCATCCTTTTGCCCCCATTTCTGCTCGCGCTCATCAATCAGGTGGTTGAAGAAGCGGTAATCCAGGCTGGGGTCAGGCTTGGCTTTGACCGTCCAGTAGAGGGCGAGGTGGAGGGTATCGCCTGGCTCGACCCTTTTATCCACATCGTAGCCCAGGATTTCCACGCCATTTCCCAGGGCGACGGGCATCCCCTCACGAACGAGCGATGCCTTGAGCGAGCTCAGGGAGCCAGCCCTGAAGCGATAAAACCTGAAGGCCGCCTGCTGGCCAGGGAGGACGACCCTCTCATCGGCGAACTCATCGGCATATCGGCTAAGGAAAGGCGCCGCTCGATGACTGCCGGGGGCGACGATATAGAGCACATCCTGAACTGACGAGCTGTCACAAAGCCTGCCTTTGTAGTTCTGTGGAGGGCTTTGTGACAGCTCGTCATCAAAGCTTTGAGGAAAGACCAATACTCGTCGGCTATCAATGTATTTGGGCGCTAACTCCGGTCGAGCGAGGAGGTCGAAGATGGCCGGGAATTCCGCCCACGAGGGCGAATCGCCCTCCGCCAGCACCATCACCTGCCGATTTCCGATGAGATCGCTGAGGCGTTTGGCGTTTTCGACCACTTCGAGGTGATACCTCAAGGGGACGCCGTAGCCTCCGGTCGTGTCATTGCGGTCAACGAAGTGAAGGAGGAAGCAGGACAGATATATTTGCCAGAGGGCGATGGCGAGGATCGAGGCCCAGAGCAAGGCGGTTGCCAAGCGCGGGAGGGGGAGATGGCTTGGGAGCGATGCGCTCCATTCCAGCGCTCTCTCAACGAAAAGGGCGATGGTGATGAACTGCACCGGATACAGCATGGTGAAATAGTGAGGATACAGAGGGATCGAGTGCCTGGCGGTGACCAATACTGGTGTCAAAAACCATAGCAACAGGATCAAGTATGCGGCGATTTCTCGCTTGAGGCGCCACCCCCTGATGACCTGCCAGATAAGATAGACCAGGCCCCCAAAAAACAGCGCCGTTTCAAGGGCGTCCAGCCAAGCGAGGTCCGCCCTTTGGGAGAGGAACCTCTCGAAGGATTTTCCAGCAAGGGAGTGGTAGCCGTAGCCGGCTATCAGTTGCACGGCGTATTTGACCGAGTCGAAATCGAGCTCGGCGGGCGCCCCCGAGACCTCCAGCACGGTTTTCAGGCTGGCCATGCCGTGGGTGACGTCATAGTAGATGTACGGCACGAACATCATGGCGAAAGCCAAGAGGCCACCCAATAGAGGCATCGGCTTTATCCTGGATCGGTAGATGAAGAGAAGCGCGATCAAAAGCGGAAAGTAAGATATGGCCACCGGGTTGATCTGAATCAGGCAGGCCAGCCAGAAGAAGGCCAGGACGAGCCAACGGTATCTGCGCCTGACTATGGCGGCGAAGAGCGCCCAGAAGAACAAAACCGTGAAGGGGGGCAGGAGGTCGGCGGTGAAGATCTTGCGGGAGTAGATGACCGCCCAAGGGCTGACGGCGAAGAGCAAGGATGAGATTAAACCGACCCTTTCGCCGAAGTATCTCTTGGCGAGGAGATAACAACCTATTACCGCTCCAACATTGAGCAAGGCTACAAAGCCGGTGGCGAGGACGGGGTCCTTCGATATGGAAAGGGGGATAGCCATCAGATAGGTCATCAGAGGGGGCTTGGCCATGCCCAACGATGAGATGGAGCCGACCATCGGCAGGTGGCCTTGGAGGAGGTCGAGGGCCAGCTTGCAGTGCTTGGCTTCATCCAGCTTGAACTCCACCAGGTCCAGCCGACTCAGACGCAAACAGGCCGCCAGGAGCACAATGGCCATCGCCCTTCCTGACCTGGCGTTCACAGAGAGAGCACCTCCTCATAAACCTGCAATGTCCTTTCCGCGATGCTATCCCAACTGAAGGTCCTCGCAAGCGCCTTGGCCCCTTCGCTCAACTGGCGACGGGCCTCCGGCGAGGCTGCTAACCGCCTGATCCTGTCGGCCAGGGCATCGGGATCGTCAGGGGGGACGAGGGCGACGTTCCTGCCATCGTTGAGCTCAGGTAGCTCGATCCTGGGCTGGGTGCTGACGATGGGCAGCCCATGGGCCAGTGCGGCCATGAAGCT
>CAYQVA010000022.1:0-13268 GCA_964420815.1 uncultured Anaerolineae bacterium | reverse complement strand
CACCGGCACTCCCACCCCCACGCCGACGCAGACTCCCACCCTCACGCCCACGCCGACCCCCTTCAAGGGGGTGAAGGTCAGGTTCGATGTCATCCAGAGGGCCTGGCTCCGCGTTATCGTGGATGGGGAGAAAGTCTTTGAGGGCATCCTCGATAGGGGGGCGACCCGCACCTGGGTCGGCCAGGAGCGGATCGCCGTCCGCTGCGGCAACGCCGGCGGGGTGGTGGTCACCGTCAACGAGCAAAGGGAAGGCCCCTTGGGCAGGTCGGGCCAGGTAGTGGACCGGGAATGGGTAGCCGGTGAAGTCGAGGCCCTCACCCCGACGCCGCCCGGAATCCCATAACGAATCCCTGATTGGAGAGATGCGCTTCTATTTGCTTACCCTTGGCTGTCCCAAGAATACTGTAGACTCGGAGGGGATGGGGGAGCTCCTGCGTCAGGCGGGCTACGAGGAGAGCGAAGAGCCCTCTGAAGCCCAGGTCCTGATCGTCAACACCTGCGGCTTCATTGACATCGCCAAGGAGGAATCGCTAGAAGCCCTGAGGGAGCTAGCGCGGATCAAGCAGCCGGGCCAGCTCCTCATCGCCGCCGGCTGCCTGGCCCAACGCTACGGCCGGGACCTGGCCCACCAGGTTCCCGCCCTTGACGGCATCATCGGCACGCAGCACTGGACGGAGATCGCAGACTTCGTCAACGGATTGCGCCAGGGTGGCGAGCGCTGGGTGGCCGATGCCCAAAGGCGGCAGCCGATAGGCCACCCCGTGAAGCGGCGGGCAAGATCGCCCAGCGCCTACCTGAAGATCGCCGAGGGCTGCAGCGCCCCCTGTGCCTTCTGTGCCATCCCCGCCATCAAAGGACCCTACCGCAGCAAGCCGGTCGAGGCCATCCTGGATGAAGCCCGTCAGCTCGTCGGCCAGGGGGTGAAGGAGATCATCCTCATCGCTCAGGACACCACGGCCTACGGCCATGACCGGGACGAGCGAGACGCCCTGGCTCCCCTCATCGAGGAGATCCTGCACGCCGTCCCCGATCTAGCGTGGCTGCGGGTGATGTACACCTACCCTCAGCACATCACCCCTCGCCTCATCGAAACCATGGCGCGCTACTCTCAGGTCTGCCATTACCTCGATATGCCCCTGCAGCATGCCCATCCCCAGACCCTGCGTCGTATGGGGCGTCCCAGCGATATGGGACGGGTGAGGCGCCTAATCGAGGAGCTGCGAGGGGCCATCCCTGACATCTCCCTGCGCACCTCCTTCATCGTCGGCTACCCTGGGGAGACGGAGGAGGAGTTCGAGGCCCTGCTGGATTTCATGGAGGAGGCAGCTTTCGACAAGGTGGGCGTCTTCACTTACTCCCGGGAGGAGGGGACGCTGGCGGCCGAGCTTCCCGGCCAGATTCCCCGTCGGGTCAAGGAGCGTCGCCGTCGGCGGGCGATGGAGCTGCAGCAACGGATCTCGCTGGCCAAAAACCGGCAGGTGGTGGGGCGGACCTTGGATGTCCTCATCGAGGGGGCTGGGGATGGGATCAGCGTGGGGCGCTCCTACCGCGATGCCCCGGAGGTGGATGGTCTAGTCCTCATCGAGGGTGAGCTGCCAGTCGGCCAGATAGTTCCCGTGCGCATTACGGGGGCCTTGGAGTATGACCTGGTGGGCGAGATAGTGGCTCCCTGCGAGCCACGGGAGCGGTTTACAACTGCGATTGCCAAACAAGCTGAAATCTGACATACTATGTTTGGCAGCCAAGGAGGATGATGGTGAATAACGAAAAAACTATAAGGGCAGAATATGTTAGAACCATCATGGCTGCGATTTCGGCCGCGATAGCTTTAGCGGCTCTATTACTTGGTGGTGGGTGGTTCTGGAACAACGTTTGGGATGTCCCTGATGTAAGATATACCATTCTCCCTGTTTATGAGCTGAATGATCAAGCCTTCGGTGGCGTAGTGATTGAGAACCGAGGACGTAGCACAGCGCGTGATGTCTATATCCTCATTAAGAATCTCAATACCACGATTCGAAGGTTGAAAATAGATACTGATGAGCCCTACAAGATACTGGAAGGAGGAGAGGGCTCAGATAGAGTTGCTATTAGTCAGGATATGCTGACCGCTGGGTTGTCCACATCTGTGTATCTCTTAACTCCAGAGAAGATCTCTTTATCCTTTGAGGGGAAAACTCTTATGGTGAGATCGCATAAAGGGCTAGCACATCCCAGCCCAAGCCCTGAAACGCCTTCCTGGAATGCAATACTTGTAGGTTTACTCATAGGTTTTCTTCTGGCAGGCATAATCGGCTTTCTCGCAAACCGATTATTGTGGATGTGGGGAATGCACAAGATAAGAGTAGCAAGAAGAGGTCTAAGAGAGGACCTAGAGAAGAAGTGATGCAAAAGCGGATCATCTACAAAAGCGGAATAAGAATGAAAGACGAATTTGATGAGCTGCTTAGCATCAGGGAAGCCGCTGCGGTGGTCGGCGTCCACCCCTCCACGATAAGACGCCGGATAGAGAAGGGAAAACTCATAGCCTTTCACGTCGGACCCCGCCGTCTGCTCAGAGTCCGCCGTTCAGACCTGGAGAGGCTTTTCAGCAAACCAGAATCAGCTTAGTCAGTGTGGGGAGAAGGGGAAAAAGAGGAGCGGGGTTGCTGGACCGCCAAAGGGGCCTAGCAACCCCGCTTTTTTCGCCTCACAGTGGAGCGGTTAACCTTGAGTTAGGGGTGTATTACCACTGTTGTGCCGACCTCCGCCCATTCGTAGAGCTTCTTGGCGTCAGGGGTGTCCAGGACCACGCAGCCAAGGGAAACCGGCTGGCGCCCCAGGTATCCCGCCCAAAGGGTGTTACCCTCAGAATCTATGGGCAGGGCGTGGATGCCGTTCTCCATGGAGTCCACCCAATAGATCCCCAGCCAGTAAGGCATATGCAATTCCCAGCTCGGGGAATAGGCGTTGGGTATCTTGTCCAGCACCTCGAAGGTGCCCGTGCGCGTGGGATGGTCGGCATCCCCAGTCGAGCAGGGGAAGCGGTAAATAACCTCATCTCCCTCCCAGGCGGTGAGATATTGCTCGCTGAGGTCAATCTCGATCCTCTTTTCCGGAGACCAGACGCCCATCTCCACCAGTTCATCGAGTCGGGCCCTCGCCTCAGCCCCATCCGGCTTCACCAGGAGCGCTTGCCGGTATTGCCTCCCCGCCTCGACTAAATTCCCTGCAGCCTCTAAGGCTTGGCCGTAGTTGAGATACGAAAGGTGAAGGCGTTCGCGAACCTGCCTGTAATTCGGGTTCCCATCGTAGATAATACGGAACTTCTCGATCGCCTGTGCCCAATCCTCTTTCTCGTAACTCTCCGTCCCCTCCAGGTACAGTTGGGCGAAATGCTTCTCCCCTTGCGCATTCCTGTTGTTAGGACGGATCTTCAGGGCCTCGTCGAATTGGGCGATCGCTTGCTTCAGTCGTTCTTGCCTGACCAGTTGCACGCCGTAGTTGAAGTGGGCGGTGAAAAGCCTCTCCTCCACGTCATTGTAGTTGGGGGCCATCTCTCGCATCCGCTGCAGGAGGTCAATGGCCTGCGGCCAGTCTCGGTTCGCCCAGGCGACATCTAGCAACTCCCAAAGCTCCTCGATCGTAGGGGTCGGCGTCGGAGCGGCGACCAACCTGACAATGGCGCCCCCCCAGCCCTCATGGGGGGAGAATGTAGCTACCAGGCCGGCGAGGAGGAACACGAGGGCGGCGACCCATACCTTCTGACGCGTCCTCTCGCCTTTGAATGTAGAGATCATACCTTTTAGGCGAGAGGACACATTATCCAATCGAGGGCTCGTCCTACGCCTCCTGGCGGCTCTGGCGACCCTAGGTGACGAACTCTCTCGCCCCTTTGCCCCATACCGGCTCTTAGCTAAATGGCGAGAGAGTTCGTCAAGGGAGAACTCCTTCGCTTTGCGGGGGGAGGGGCGTGGCGATGGCCTCTTGGGGGCCTCCGGGCGACCCACTCGTGCCTCGGCGCTTCTGGCCGCCTCCAACCTGGCCTTTGCCCACTCCAATCCCTCCTTCGCGCGCTCACTTCGGGGGTTTATCGCCAATGCCCTCTCCAGGCACATCACCGATTCCTGGGGGTCATCGGCCAGTCCTCCCCGCCAGAGCCAGGCCTCCTCGTTGTTTTCGTCTATCTCCAGGGCCTGGAGGAAGTAGATTCGCGCCCCTTCCTTATCCCCCGCGTAGGCGGCAGCGATGCCTCGCTCCACCAGCTCCTGCGCCTTATCGGGCATCTCCTCGTCCCTCATCCCGGGCGAATTTGTTGTCTTAATTATACCTCACCCCATTCGTTATTGCAAGCCGGAAGCCTTTGACTTCCTTTAAGGCGGAGAGTTCGTCAGGTTGCATAAGGGTACGGCCCTGAATCGCACTTTCAATGATGCAACACCTACTGCTGGAGCAAAGGAGGGGTTTATTTGGGCCGCACCAAAAAGGCGCATCTCACAAATACCTACCCACAAAGTGGGGAGGGGTACCACTAAAGTAGGCAGGGCTGCTCTATCGCCATCAGCCCCGGTGAGGAGGTGGTGTCTGGATGCGACTGGCGCAAAGGGTATTGAGAGCTAGCCCCTTCCAGAATGCCTGTTGCAAGCGATTCCTTGACAAGAGGCTTATAGTCTGATAAAATTGGCCCAAAGGGGTGGAGCTATGAATGCCCAGAATGTCTCCTTTCTTCTCGCTCTGAGCGCGGGGCTGCTTTCCTTCGCTTCCCCCTGCGTCCTGCCGCTGGTCCCCGCCTATATCAGCTACCTTAGCGGCTCAACCATCGCCCAGCAGGGCGGGGCGATAGGTCGTCGCGCTACATCCCTGCACGCCCTCGGCTTCGTGCTCGGCTTCTCGGCAGTCTTCGTCCTGCTCGGCGCCTCGGTGGGGGCGATGGGCCGTTTGCTGTATAACTTCTTACCCCTCATTCGAAGGGTTGGAGGGGCCATCCTGGTTATCTTTGATTTGCACACTATGGGCGTGTTGAAAGTCCCCCTCCTATACCGTGAGAGGCGCCTGACGAACCTTCTCCCTATGATCGAAGGGCGAAGCCCTACCACAGAGGGGAGAAGGTTCGTCACCTGGAGCTGAGGGTTAGCCCCAGGCTCGGCTATTTAGCTTCCTTTCTGATGGGGGTGTTCTTTGCCGCCGGGTGGGCGCCCTGCGTGGGCCCCATCCTCTCGGCCATCCTGCTTTTGGCCAGTGATTCCCGAACCGTAACGCAGGGGATTTATCTCTTGGTGGCCTATTCGTTGGGCTTGGGCTTCCCCTTCCTCCTGACCGGGCTGGCCTTCAGCATCGTCTCAGGCTACCTGCGCCGGCTGAATCGCTACCTGAACATCGTTTCCATCCTCAGCGGGATCTTCTTGATCGCCATGGGGGTGGCCATCTTCACCAATAGCTTGCACTTCCTGGCGAGATGAGGTGGCCGATGCCTATCAGGTCTACTTCATCCCTACTAGCTTCTTCGTCAACAGGGAGGGGGGTGATTAGCGACAAGCACATAGGGCCGATGACGGAAGAGACCATCGAGAACTACCTTATGGAGATATTTCGCTGATTGGAAGTTGGATGTTGGAGACTGGAAGGTGGAACTCTCAGCTCTCGATTTCCAACATCCAACTTCCAACCTCCAATTTCCAAAAATAAGGAGGAGATAAAATGGTCAACCCCTTGTCTAAGTATCCGCGGCCGGCGAGCGACAACGGCTGGGGCTTCCACGACAGCGCAGGCACAGACAGGAAGCCACCCAATATCGAGCAATACGCCAGCTACCTCAGGAACGAGCTGGGGATAACCTGGTTCAAGGCCCTGGTTGACGGGGCGAACAAGGTGGACTTAGCCAGGGCCTTCACCGCTCAAGGCATCGAGGTGATCGTGCGCCTCTATAAGCACAGGCCCCATCCCCACTACGTCGTAGACGGCTCCGTGGTGAGCCAATATGTCGGGGCGGGCTGCCACTACTTCGAATGGGGCAACGAGCCCAACCTCATAGACGAGTGGGCCGAAGGCGAATGGGACAAAGGGGCACAGCCGGACCGGGTATGCGAGCAATTCCTGCGTAACGCCGAGGTGATAAAGCAGGCGGGGGGCATCCCCCTCTTCCCAGCCCTCTCCCCCGGCGGCAACTACCCCCACCGGGACTTCTATCGGACAGCCTTCGAGTGGCTGAGGATAAATGGCCACCTCGAGGACCTGAAGGGCTGCGCCTTAGCCATCCATAACCGCCCCTTCAACCGCCCCCTGGACTATGTAGACGGAAGCGGGTGCTTCTTCCTTGATTACGAGTGGATAGATGACCTGGTGAAGAGCTACCTTAACCACAGCCTCCCCCTCCTAGGCACCGAGGCGGGCTACGAATTCGGCCACGACTTCGACACCAACTTCCCCGCCATCACCCCGGAGCTCCATCGGGATTACAACCTGGAGATCTTCCGCTCCTTCGGCCCTTATGGCCGATTTAGCTGGAGGCATTCCCTCTTCTGCCAGTGCATGTGGCTGGTGGATAACTTCGGCCATCCGGCCTTCGCCTCCGCCGCCTGGCACCACAACCCCGTCATCGCCGGTGGCGGCAACCTGCCCGCGGTGGACGCCCTCAAGACCGAGTGGCGGGAGCGCCCCTTTGCCCGCCTCTTCCCCTGGGAGGAGACGGAGGATGTGATCCGCAATGCCGCCTGGGTGGCGAGTGGCATCCCCTATAACCCAGAGGCCGCCTTCGCCAAATATGCCAGGGAGCACGACCTGGGCAACCCGGAGACGCCGGAGTTCGACTTCACCTATCAAGGCAAGAAGTACCGGGGTCAGGGCTTCAGCAAGGCCATCATCTACGCTGAAGTAGGCCACTGGGACGACATCAAGGAGGTCGCTTGGTAGCTGTCAGCTTTCAGCTGATAGCTGTCAGCCAATAGCTGGAGGAAAACATGCCTAGATATGTGGACTGGTATGGGACGGACCACTGGTCCGATCGCCATGGATATGACATCCTCTATATCATTCTCCATGACACGGAGGGGTCGCGCCAAGCGGCTTTCAATTGGTGGACAAGCCCCTATAACACTGAGCGCACTAGCGCCCACGACCTGATAGATGTAGACGGGATCATATACCGCGTCGTCCCCTACGATAAGGCTGCCCACCATGCCGGCCGTGGGCATATCGAGGGGTTCAACAGGAAGGTAAACGACCACTACGAGCCCAACCTGAATTGGGCCTCCATCGGCGTGGAGCTGGTCTACCCCGCCTGGCCGGCCAGCCCGGAGTATCCGCAGGTCCAGTTGGAGAGCGCCATCGAACACGTCCGCTGGCTGGCGAAGGAGTTCGGCATCTCCAGGGACCGGGTGCTGAGACATAAGGATGTTGATCCGAATCGCCGCTCCGATCCGCGCAACTTCCCCTGGGAGTGGTTCCTAGATCAGGTATTCGCCGAGGTAGATAAGATGCTGGAACAAGCTGTTCGTAACGCCGCCTGGGCAGCAAGCGGCATCCCTTACAACCCGCAAGCTGCCTTCCCCGGGTATGCCAGGGAGCACGACCTGGGCAACCCAGAGACGCCGGAGTTCGACTTCACCTATCGAGGCAAGAGGTACCGGGGGCAGGGCTTCAGCAAGGCCATCATCTACGCCGAGGTGGGCTACTGGGACGATATCAAAGAGGTCTCCTGGTGATTGCAGATTGCGGATTGCAATCTCGAACCTGCAATCTCGAATCTGCAATCTGCAATCTCGAATCTGCCATCCGAGAGGGGAGGCTATGGGTCAAAGGGTCTTAGCGGCCATGAGTGGTGGGGTGGATAGCTCGGTGGCGGCAGCCCTGCTCAAGGAGCGGGGCTATGAGGTCATCGGGGTCACCCTCCGCCTCTGGGCTGAAGAGGGCGGGGAGAATAGATGCTGCCCATCTGAGGGGGTGGAAGACGCCCGCCGGGTCTGCCGCATCTTAGGCATCCGCCATTACTCGCTGAATTTCGAGAGGGAATTCAGGGAGCGGGTCGTCAATTACTTCTGTGAGGAGTATGCCCGCGGCCATACTCCCAATCCTTGCCTCCCCTGTAACCGCTACATCAGGTTTGGGCTTCTGTTCAAGAGGGCTTTGGCCCTGGGGGCCGATTACCTGGCAACGGGGCACTACGCCCGCGTGAGGCGCGAGGATGGGAGGTATCAATTGCTCAAGGGGATTGACCCCCGAAAGGATCAGTCCTATTTCCTTTACATGTTGGGGCAGGAGCAGTTGAGACACCTCTTATTCCCCATAGGCGATTACACCAAGGATGAGGTACGGGCAATGGCGCGGGAGCGGGGGCTCCCCGTGGCCGAGAGGACCGAGAGCCAGGAGATATGCTTCATCCCAGATAACGATTACCGCCGCTTCCTGCGGGAGCATGTGAAAGGGGTCATAAAACCAGGCCCCATCGTGAACAGGAGGGGGAGGGTCATCGGACGCCATCAGGGGATCGCCTTCTACACCATCGGCCAGCGCCGCGGCTTGGGGATAGCGGCCCGGGAGCCGCTATATGTCCTGGAGATAGATGCGGCGGGGAATACCCTCATCGTGGGGACGGCTTCGGAACTGGGGCGGCGAGAGCTGACCGCGAGGGATGTCAATTTCATCGCCGGCGAGGTCCCGGCCGCCCCCCTGGAGGTCACGGCAAAGATCCGCCACAAGGCGGTCGAAGCGGAGGCTGTCGTCATCCCCCTCGGCGATGGCAGGGTTAAGGTGGCCTTCGCGCGCCCCCAGCGAGACATCACCCCCGGCCAGGCGGTCGTCTTCTACCGGGGCGAGGTGGTCGTTGGAGGAGGGATAATAGAGTGACGGTTACGTCCCCTCCCCCCTCTTTAATTTTATCCGCGCTCATAGTCAGCATCTATGCCCTCCTCTCTCATCTGATCTGGGGAGGTGGGTTGGCAGAGCTGGCGCTCTACTGGGCGGTGGGGAGCCTCGGCTTCGGGCTTGGCCAAGCCGTCTCCAGGCTCCTGCCCTTCGAGGCCTTGACCATCGGCGATGTCCACCTGCTCGAGGGCACCCTCGGTTGCTGGTCTCTCCTCCTCATTGCCAAGCGGTTGAAGGCATGATATAATTCTTTAAATCATGATTTGAGGAGGCAATTTCGATGTCAAACCTGGTCATCGTTCGGGATATAGCCATCATCGTGCTTGCTTTTGAGTCCCTGGTGGTCGGCTTTCTCCTCATCCTGCTGATAATTCAGGTGCGGCGCCTGGCCAGGCTCTTGCAAGAGGAGGTGAAGCCGATCCTCGACTCCGCCAGCGAGACCGTGAGCACGGTGCGTGGCACGGCGAGCTTCGTGAGCGATGCCTTCGTCTCACCACTGATCCGGGCGGCGAGCCTCATCTCGGGGGCAGGTAGGGCCCTTAAGGTGCTGATGAGGAGGCGTGGCGAGCGGTGAGTCTTGCCCCAGGACCCGCAGAAAACCAAATATAAGGAGGGAAAGGGAAATGAATAACGAGGACAAAGGCAGGGATTTCCTCGCTGGCTTCGTCATCGGGGGGCTGGTTGGGGCGGCCATAGGTGCGGCCATCGCGCTGATATTCGCCCCCCAGCCGGGCGAGGAGACCAGGGCGCGGCTCCGGGAGAAGGGGATCGAGCTCAAGGGCAAGGTCGAGGAGCTGCAGGAGAAGGGCAAGGTCATCTTGGAGGAGCAGAAGGCGCGGGTCAAGGAGGCCATCGAGGAAGGCAAGGAAGCTGCTGCCAAGAAGAAGGAGGAGCTTAAAGCCAAACTCGAGGAAGAGAAAGCAAAGGCTTAGAGACATAGGAAGTGAGGGTGAGGGCGATCGCCCTCACCCTCACTCATTTCAGGAAAGGATCGAAAAGTGAAGAAAATGATTGTCTTAGCGGCGCTGGCCATAGCGGCACTGCTTGTCACCTCCGTAGCCAGCGGGGGTTGGTTCACCGATGCCGGGGGTGATCCAGCTAGCCTCGCCGGGGGCAACGGTGGTATCCGGGCCAGCTCCGGCTGGAGCAGCGGTTGGGTGGACATCGCCCCAGGCGAGACCAAGACATTTAACCACAACCTGGGTGGGGACCCAGACGACTACGCCGTTGATCTGTGGTTCTGGGATGCACCACCAGGCGGCTACGGCATCAACCACCGGTGCACTGGCGGCCTGGAGGCTGATGGCAAGTTCTATGGGGCCCACTGGCAGAACCTGACCGCCACGACCATAGAGGTCTTCCGCCGTGAGGACGATACCTTTGCCGACAAGGTCCGCGTGGACGTCTGGAAACCTGACCCGCCCGCCTGGGACAGCGGCTGGGTGGACATCGCCCCAGGCACACTGGAGACGCTGACCCACAACCTGGGTGGGGATGTTGACGACTACACGGTCGGCCTGTGGTTCAAGGACACGGACGGCATCGGCGTCAACACCCGATGCTATGGCGGCCTGGAAACGGATGGCCAGCTTCGCGGAGCATTCTGGCAGAATTTGACCGCCACGACGATAGAAGTTTACCGCTTCCAGGATGATACCTGGGCCGACCAGGTGCGGGTTCGCATCTTCATCCCCGACCCACCCGATTACGACAGTGGCTGGGTGGACATTAGCCCGCGCCAGACGATTACGCTCACCCACAACCTGGGCGGGAGCCCGAATCTCTACCTCGTCCGTGCATGGGGTAGGGACACGGAGCCGGGCGGCATTGGCATCAACCACCGATTCGCCGGCGGTTATGAAATGGGCGGCAAGTTTTTCGGAGCCAATTGGGAGAACTTGACCGACACGACGATCAACATCTTCCGCCGCCTGCACGACGAATATGCCGACCAGGTCCGCGTCCGCATCTGGAGGAGGGAATTCAAGGTCTACCTGCCCATCGTCATGAAAAACTATCCGTAGGGGGAGAAGGGACAAAGGGGACACGGTAAGTGTCCCCTCTTTTCTTTCAGATGATCGAGGCCGGTCAGTGAATGAGCCTAGCGAGCTTGACATCCCTGGGCAAATAATGTAAAATGGGTTCAAGGTGAGTTGCACTGTTAAGGGCCAAGGTCCCAAGGTCAACGATGTGTAATCTGATAAGCCGGGCCTTTTGAACCCAAGGCCGCAATGCCAACCCGGCGAACGGTGCGTACGCCTGGGTTGGCATCTTTATTTTCTAAGGAGGTGATGAAGCCGGACACAGATGAATGCTTCGACTTTTGGAACATCAGCCGAGGAGGGAAAACCATGCGCTCGACTGCATCGAGGTTAACAAAGCGACTAGCAGTAGGACTGAGAACCACCATCGGGTGGCCAGGGGAAGGAGAAATGGAGATGAGAAGCAAAAGGATAACAGCCCTACTGGCAACGGCGGCTCTGTTGGCCTTGCTCTGGGCCGCAGGCAGCGCCATCGCCAGCCCGCCAAGGGAGGGGCCAGGAGGCGAAGGAGGGGTGGGCATCGCCGCTACCGTCGCTGAGAGTATCAGCTACCAGGGGCGGCTGACCGACCCCAACACAGGCGACCCCCTCGATGGGACCTACATCATGCGCTTCCAGCTCTACGATGCGGAAACCGGAGGCACCATGCTTTGGGACAGCGGGCCTCAGAGCGTGGACGTGGAGGACGGGCTTTTCAACGTGGAGCTGGATGTAGACCAGGACGACTTCGACGGCCAGGAGTTGTGGCTGCGGATTCGGGTGGGTGGCGAATGGCTCACGCCCCGCCGGGAGATCCTGCCTGTCCCCTATGCCCTGAGCCTCAGGCCGGGGGCCAACATAGAGGGTAGCAGTTCTGCTTCTGTGCTGTACGTGAAGAACAATGGTGCCGGCTCCGGCATCTATGGTGTGACCGAATCCACCTCGGATCAGGGCCATGGCGTCCGCGGATTGGCGACCGCCAGCACCGGTCAAGCCTCCGGTGTCTGCGGTATCGCTGGTTCCACCTCAGGCCGAGGAGTATACGGCTCCGCCGGTGCTCCCACCGGCAACACTATTGGCGTCCTCGGCGATGTGGCCTCGCCTGATGGGCACGGGGTGCACGGCAGGGCGCCTGTCTACGGCGTCTACGGCGAGGCGTACCGCACCAGCGACTTTGCCTACGGCGTCTACGGCGAAAGTGCCTCCACCTCTGGCCGGGGTGTGTACGGCCGCGCCACCGCCACCAGTGGCAACACCGTGGGCGTCAAGGGCGTCAGCGACTCGGAGGCTGGGAAGGGGGTGGTCGGCATTGCCTCCGCCACCAGCGGCGAAACCCGCGGCGTCCACGGCAAAGCCCACTCGCCCGATGGGTACGGCGTCTACGGCGAGGCGCCCGTCTACGGCGTCCGCGGCGAGGCGACCCGCACCAGCGGCAGTGCTATCGGCGTCTTTGGCGTGACTAACTCATCGAGCGGTTATGGTGTCCACGCCTTCGCCTCCGCCACCAGTGGCAACACTCGCGGCGTCTCCGGCATCGTCCAATCGCCCGGTGGGATTGCCGGCTATTTCAAGTGCCAAGGCGAAGAGGGCATGGGCCTGCGCGTCGAAAGCCCTGGGACTCTCATTGAGGCCTGGGATGGGGTGCCTCTCAACCGCCGCTTCTACATCAACAACGCTGGCCACGTTTTCGCCGACGGCTCCTTCCACCCTGGCGGCGCGGACCTGGCCGAGATGCTCCCCGCCGTTGAGGGTCTGGAGCCTGGCGATGTACTCGTCATCGGCCCGGACGGCAAACTGGCCCGCAGCAGCGAAGCCTACAACACCGCCGTAGCCGGCGTTTACTCCACCAACCCCGGCTTTGTGGGGGGCAGCGACGAGGACGGGGCCAACCCCGGCAAGGTGCCCTTGGCTGTGGTGGGCGTCGCCCCCGTCAAGGTCAGCGCCGAGAACGGCCCCATTGCCCCTGGCGACCTGCTCACCACTTCCGCTACCCCCGGCCATGCCATGAAGGCCACCGAACCTAAACTGGGCACCATCCTGGGCAAAGCCCTTGGCGAGTTGCAGTCGGGCACCGGGGTGATAGACGCCCTAGTCATCTTGCAGTAGGAGGAGGGCGATGAAGAAGCGAAAAACAACGACGTTAGCCGTAGCCCTCCTATGCTGCCTGCTGGCAAGTGTGGTCTGGGCCATGTCCTCGGCCAGCTACGCCATCGAGTGGGACGTGATCGGGGGCGGGGGCGGGCCCATGAGCTCCGCCAGCTACGCTGTGAACGGCACTATAGGCCAGGCGGTAGTAGGACGGGCTGGCAGCCCGCCTTACGAACTCTGCTCCGGCTTCTGGTGCGGGGTGGTGGAGGCAGCCCCTCCCCTAGCACCATCACCGACCGGCACAGCGACGCCCACCAGCAC
>CAYQVA010000021.1:0-13811 GCA_964420815.1 uncultured Anaerolineae bacterium | reverse complement strand
GAGCCATTGCTTCTAAACGATGAGCTCCCCCGCGATCCCCGACTCAGGAGAGCGATAAGGGGCAGGAAAATCACTTCAGCCCTCTGTGTCCCCCTGATGGTCAAGGATCGGGTCATCGGGGTGCTCAATCTCAGCAAGCTAGAGGAGCCGCCCTTCACCGAGGGCGACCTGGAGTTAGCATCCGTCCTCTGTGGCCAGGCGGCCATCGCCATCGAGAACGCGCGGCTATTTGAGGAGTTGGAGAGATGGGGAAGTGAGCTGGAGGCAAGGGTCGAGGAGAGGACGAAAGAGCTGGAGGAGGCACAGGAGAGGTTGATCCGCGCGGAGAGGTTGGCCGCCATAGGCCAGTTGGGGGCGAGCGTGGGCCACGAGCTGCGCAACCCCCTCGGCGTCATCAAGAACTCCGTTTACTACCTCAAGATGAAGCTGAAGGATGCGGATGAGAAGGTGAGGAAACACCTTGGCATCATAGAGAGGGAAATAGCAAGGTCCAATAAGATTATCAACGACCTATTGAGTTTCGCCCGGGCGAAGGCGCCGGATTTGAAAAAGGTGAATATCAACGCCTTAGTGAAGGGGGCCTTATCGCGCACCCCGGTCCCCGAGAACGTTGCGGTGGTCACCGAGCTAAGGGAGGGCTTGCCGCCGCTCATGGCCGATCCAGAGCAAATAGAGCAGGTCTTCATCAATATGATCTTGAACGCTGTGCAAGCCATGCCGAATGGGGGTCGGTTGGTCATTAAGTCCGAAGTCCAAAGTCAACACCCCCCTGACTCCGGATCTCGGACTTCGGACTTCGTGGCCGTCTCCTTCACGGACAACGGTTGTGGGATACCGGAGGGTGACCTGGAGAGGATTTTCGAGCCGCTCTTCACCACCAAGGCCAAGGGAATCGGCATGGGGCTGGCGATCAGCAAGAGGATCATCGAGGCCCACGGCGGCAGCATCGAAGTGGAGAGCGAGGTGGGAGTGGGCACTACATTCGCAGTAAAGTTGCCGCTGGCGAGGGCTAGGTGATTAGGCAATTAGGTGAATAGGTGATTAGGCAATCAGGTGATTGGGGGGTGGGGGGAAGATGTTTCAGGAATTGAAGGATTTGGAGGTTTATAGCATAAGCGAGGAGTTATCCGATCGTTTTTGGATAGAAGTTGTTAAATGGGGTCATTTCGCCAGGGACACGGTCGGAAAGCAATTGATGAGAGCGGTTGATTCCATTGGTGCGAACATCGCCGAGAGCTATGGAAGGTATCACTATAGAGATAGGTTGAATTTTCTATACTACGCCAGAGGCTCTGTGTATGAAACCAAATTCTGGCTCGAAAGAGCAAGAAAGCGGAATCTAATAAGTTCCGAAGAATACGCTGACCTCATGGAAAGGATAGACCGATTGTTATTAAAGCTCAACGCCTACATCAAGAGTAAGAGGAGACAAGCCGCTGGGGCGCTAGGCGATTAGGTGATTAGTGACTAGGTGATTAGGTGATCCGGCATTGCCATCAAATCCGCTAGTCACTCAGTCACCCAATAACCCACTCACCTGGTCGCCCAATCCCCCAGTCACCCAATCGCCCAATCCCCTAGTTGCCTAATTGCCCAATAACCTTTCGCCCGAAGGGAGAGATATGGACGACAAAGCCAGCATCTTAGTAGTAGACGACGACATGGGCATGTGCGAGACCCTATCCGATATCATGGAGGAAAAGGGCTACCGCACCATCATTGCCACAGACGGCCGTGAAGCCATCCAGAAGGCCAAAGAGTTAGCCTTCGACGTTATCCTCATGGACATCAAGATGCCAGGGATGGATGGGGTGGAGACCTTCAAACAGATAAAGAGGATCCAGCCGGAGACGGCCGTGGTGATGATGACAGCTTATGCCGTCGAGGACCTCATCAGGGAGGCCCTAAGCGAGGGGGCTTACGGTGTGCTCCATAAGCCCTTCGACATCGAAAGGATGATCAGCCTCATCGAAGGCGTGAAGGAAGGGGGGCTCATACTGGTGGTTGACGATGACCCCAATACCTGCGCCACCTTAAAAGACATACTGGAAGCCAAAGGCTACAAAGTCGGCACCGCTTTGAGTGGCGAGGAAGCGATCGAGATAGCACAAGAGAACAAATATGACATGATCTTCATAGACATGAAGCTCCCCACCATAAATGGCTTGCAGACATACCTGGCCCTCAGGGAGGTAAACCCCCAGGTAGTCGCTGTCATGATGACCGCCTACCGCCGCGAGATGGGCGATTTAGTGGAGGAAGCCTTGAGCAGGGATGCCTATACCTGCCTCTATAAGCCCTTCGATGCGGAAGAGGTGATCCAACTTGTGGACGAAATCTGCCGTAGAAAACGCCAAAGGGGAGAGCGGGGCGAGGCCCGCTGAGATACCCCCCACCATGGGGCGGCTGATAAGGGCCGTGGGCCACGACTTGAGGAATAAGCTGGCTGTGTTGAAGAACTCGCTTTATTACCTCAACATGAGGCTGAGGCACGGCGATGAGAAGGTGCAGAAGCACCTCCAGATCATGGAGAGGGAGATTGCCAGCGCCAACAGGATCGTTGCCGACCTGATGGACTTCGCCCTTGCCAAAGAGCCCGCGCTTCAGGAGACCGACGTAAGGGCAATCGTTGCAGAGGCGCTATCCCAGGCCTCACCGCCGGGCCATTGGGAAGTGGCCCTCCAACTGGAGGATGGCCTCCCAGTCCTCATGGCCGATGTCAGCCAACTGCAGCGGGCCTTCACAAATATAATTTTGAAAGCCATCGAAGGGGTGCCGGAAGGGAGCAAGCTCCAAATCGCCGCCAGGGGGCAAGGCGGCTTCATGGAGATAGAGTTCAGAGTTGCCGACCTCATTATCCCCGAGGAGAACCTAGTGGAGATCTTCAATCCCCTCTTATCCGCAGATGGCACCGGTCTGGGAATGGCCGTGAGCAAGAGGCTTGTGGAGGCTCATGGAGGCACCATCGAGGTGAGAAGCCTGGCAAGGGAAGGGACGGCTTTCACCGTGAGATTGCCAATAAGGTTAGCCCAGTCAGCCGATTTAACGGATTAAACGGATTGGGTAATCCGTTCAATCGGCTCAATCGGCTTGAGCGCAGTTGGAGATTGTCGGGATGTATGGTATAATTGCATCGAAGCAACAAAATGCGATGAGGGAGGGCAAAGTAAATTGAGCGAGAAGGCAAAGATCCTGATAGTTGACGACGATGTCAGCATGTGCGAGACGCTCTCAGACATCCTGGAGGAGAAGGGGTACTATGTAGCCGTTGCACAGGATGGTCCGGAGGCCATCGAAGGGGTGGAAAACCAACGCTTCGATCTGGCGTTGATAGACATAGTGATGCCCGGCATGAACGGGGTTGAGGTCCTGCGGCAGATAAAAGCTATAGACCCCCAAGTCACGACCATGGTCATGACCGGGCACGCTGCCCTCGGGGAATCGATCTCTGATGCCTTAGAGGCAGGAGCGGATGGCATCCTGTACAAGCCTCTTGATATAGACGCCATCGTGGAGATGATCACCGGCCGGGCCGAGGCCCCGGACCTCCCCCGCGTTGACCTCAAGCGATATAAGGTCCAACCAGAAGCCCTGCGCCTGATACCCGAGGCCATCGCCCGGAAGTATGACCTCATTCCCCTCCGCATCGAAGGGGATTCCCTGGTGTTGGCGATGGCCGACCCTGATAATCTATACGCCATTGAGGATGTCCGGGTCCTCTCCAGGATGAGGGTCAAGGTCTTACGCGCCCCCCTCATGGACATCCGCGGGGCCATTAACCTCCACTACCGGGCCATGGGGGAGATCGAGAGGCAGATCAGTTACATCGCCCCCGCCCTGCCGGAGAGGATGGAGGCGGAGGAGAGGGTAACCGCTGACCTCATCGCCCAGGCCCCTGTTGTGCGCGCTGTAGACCTCCTCATCGCCCAGGCGGTAAAGGACCGGGCCTCGGACATCCACATCGAGCCCCAGAAGGATCACTTGCGCATCCGCTACCGCATTGATGGCATCCTGCACGACACCCTCTCCCTCCCTTTGAGCGTCCACGGGCCGTTAATCTCCAGGGTGAAGGTCCTGGCCGATATGAACATCGCCGAGCGCAGGCGACCCCAGGATGGCCACTTCACCGTCTCCATTGATGGCAGGGAGGTGGATATCCGCGTGGCCACAGCGGATACCTCCTGGGGGGAGATGGCCGTATTGCGCGTCCTGGATAAATCCATATCCGTGATGGGCCTCTCGGAGCTGGGGTTCCTCCCCGACTCCCTGGAGACTTACCAAAAGCTGATCCAATCCCCCTTCGGCATGATACTGGTTAGCGGGCCGACAGGCGCAGGGAAGACTACCACCCTCTACGCCACCATCAACCAACTGGACGCCGAAGAGCGCAATATCATGACCATCGAGGACCCCATCGAGTATCGCTTCACCAACGTCAACCAGATGCAGGTTAACCCCCATGCCGGCATAACCTTCGCCAACGGCCTGCGATCTATCATGCGCCTGGACCCGGACATCATCCTGGTGGGCGAGATCCGGGATAGGGAGACGGCCAACATAGCCATCCAGGCAGCCTTGACTGGACACCTGGTCCTATCCTCGGTGCACGCCAACGACGCTGTGGGGGTCCTCTTCCGGCTGATGGACCTGGGGATCGAGCCCTTCCTCATCACCTCGGCGGTGGTGGGCATCGTCGCCCAGCGATTAGTGCGCCGCATCTGCCCGCATTGCCGCACCCTCCGCGAAGCGTCGGAGCAGGAGCGATTGATCTACGAGAAGGAGATGGGGGAAAAGCGGATTAAGTTTTACTATGGAAGCGGATGTAACTTCTGCGCCTATACCGGTTACCGGGGGCGGATGGGCGTCTTCGAGATCCTGGTGATGAGCGAGGAGCTAAGGCGGCTTCTCCTCAATGGCGCCAGCGCCGATGAGATCAAGGCCAAAGCCATCGAGGAGGGCATGGTGCCCATGTGGCGCGATGGGATGTTGAAGGTGCAAGCCGGCCTAACCACGCCCGGCGAAGTGCTGCGGAACGTGTTTGTGATTAGCTGACGAATGGCGTATCGCTGATCGCGTGTCGTCTATTCTGAGGGGAGAGTAAAGCATGCCCTTCAGGTTTGAAAACTTAGAGATTTGGCAGCTAGCGCGTGGCTACATGGGGGAGATCTACGAGATTACAGATCGATTCCCATAGAAGTATACGGACTAGCCTCCCAGCTTAATCGGGCAGCCAACTCGATAGCCCTTAATATTGCTGAGGGCTCAGGTCGGGATACCCCTAGGGAATTCGACCGCTTCTTAGGGATAGCCATCGGCTCTGTGTTCGAGGTGGTCTCTGGCCTCTTTCTAGCCTTAGACCGAAAATACATTGATGAAGCTACCCACAGTCGCCTTTACGAGGAGGGAGACAAACTAGGTCGCAAGATCAATAGCTTCCGCAAGACGCTTCGTCAGGATGAGCAGGCGATAGGCGATAAGCGATAGAGCGCAGCGAGCGATAAGCGAGGAGCCATGCCCTATAGGTATATCGCTTACACCAGGACTGGAGAGCGTGTCCAAGGCACAATCAATGTTGCGTCGGAGGCGAGGGCGGAGGAAGCGCTCTGGCAGTCGGACTACATCATCGTCAGCCTCAAGCCGGTGCGCCCCAGGCCAGGGCTGGCGGAGTTGATGCCCACCTTCTTCGGGGTCAAACCCCGGGACCTGATCGTCTTCAGCCGCCAACTGGCGACCCTGATCGAGTCAGGCATCACCATCCTCTCCGCCCTCCAGATGCTGGAGGAGCAAACCAGTAACAGGGCTCTGAAGAGGGCCCTTCAAAGGGTCATCGAGGATGTGCAGGAGGGGGAGTCCTTCTCCGCAGCGCTGAAGAAGCATCCCCAGGCCTTCCCTCCCATCTACAGCCGGATGATCGAGGTGGGGGAACGGATGGGGAACATCGAAGCGGTGCTGCGGCAACTGGCGACCTACATGGAAAAAAGGGAAGCCCTGGCCCGCAAGCTGCGTGGGGCCATGGCCTACCCGACCTTCATCATACTCCTGGCCATCGGCGTGGTGTTCATCATGATGACCGTCACCCTCCCTGCCATAATGGGGCTCTTCAGCGAGTTCGAAGCGGAGCTGCCCGCCACCACCAGGGCGCTTATGGCCATCACCAAATTCACTACGACCTACCGCTCCCGCATCCTGGCCGCCGCCACATCCGCGGTGATCCTGGCCTCCCTATACACCAGAACCCCTATCGGCCGCCGACAGCGCGACCTGTTGCTCCTGAAGATCCCGGTCATAGGGCTGATCAACGTTCAGAGTAACGTATCCCGCATCTGCCATACCATGTCCATCCTCCTGAGGGCGGGGCTGCCTATGGCGGAGATCATGGAGCTGGTCATCCAGACGACGGGGAACGTCATCTTCCGCGAGGCCCTGGAGAGAGTGCGGACGGAGATGCTGCAGGGGCACGGCCTTTCCCGGCCCATAAGCCAGGAGAGGGTTTTCCCCAGCCTCCTGACCCAGATGGTGAGGGTCGGCGAGGAGACAGGCGCCCTGGATTCGAACCTGGAGACATTGGCCCTCTTCTACGAGGAGGAAGCGGACCGCAAGATTAGCGCCCTCACGGCGATGCTGGAGCCAGCCCTGATGCTCTTCGTAGGAGCATTAGTAGGTTTCATCGCCGTCTCGGTGATTATGCCTATGTACTCCCTCATGGGCGCGATACGGTAGCCGATAGGGGTGGTGATGGGGAAAGGACTTGGCTGTGGGCTGCGGGCGGCTATCATATTGATAATCATCTACGTTACCGAGATGGTTATATTGGGATTAATCTATCGTTTCCTGCCTCAAGTGCTCTACAAGCTCGTTGCTCCACCCGTAGTCATCGCCGCCATGGCCGCGGCATGGTTAGCAATCTACATTGACATGCAGAAGAGAGGGAGGCGATGAGGTCAGCTGCCTTCGACGGAAGGGGTGCAAGCCTGGTGGAGGTGCTGGTGGCGGTGGCCATCATAGCCATCGTCGTCACCATCTTCCTCTACGCCCTCTCCACCGGCAGCCTGGGTGGGGGCGTGGTTCGTGAACTGGTGACGGCGGAGAACATCGCCCGCTCACAACTGGAATACATGAAGGAGACCGATTTCATCGCCGGCACCGACCACTATACCCCCACCACCATCTCCCACCCCGGCTATAGCGCTACGATCTCCGCCACGACCATCTACACCGGCCTGCAATTGATCACCGTCACCGTCTTCCACGGCGGCGAAGCGGTGTTCACCATAGAGAACTATAAAGTGGACCGATGATGGACGATGAGAAAGGGATGACCTTAACCGAGCTGTTAGTGGCCTTAGCCATCATAGGGCTGGTAACCAGCACCCTCGTCACAGCGATCTATCTGATCTACCACGTCACCGGCTGGGGCAGCGATGAGATGCGGGTTCAACACGACCTCCGGAACGCCGCCACCTGGCTCAACCGCGACGTCCTCAGCGCCTCCTCCGTCCACATCGTCAGCCCTTCCCAGATGACTCTGACCATTCCTTACATAAGCAGCATTACCACCGACACCATTTACACCCGCGTTATCACCTACACCTTTTCCATAACAAACTCGACTCTGACCCGCGATTCTGGCGATTCCACGTTGGTAGTGGCCAGATATATCAATTCCTTCGTCCCCTCGCCAACGGGCACGGTGACCTCTGCGATAACCATCACCATCACCTCGCGGGCCAGCGACGTCACCCGAAGCGCCACATTGCACCTGAACATGCGCCCTGAACCGACGCCTATACCTACCCCGTAACGAGTCCGCCCTCAGCGATTCGCTCATATTGGAGTAGCGTGGGTCGTCGCCGTGTCTGGACACGATGAATTTTTGTGAAACCGTTACAAAGGGGCGTCCGCGCCCCCTCCAGGCGGCGATGGCGAATCCCCTCGCTCGCATTTTAAAACGCTAATGGAGAACTCCGTATAGAGGTGAAAGGAAGATGTCCAAGCTCTCCTCCCAGGGAGGGCGGAGCCTGCCCCTGGCCCTCATAGCCTTGGCCATTGGCGCCCTGCTCATCCCACCCTTCCTGGCTTATATTAATACCAACCTCCTCGCCTGCCGCGCCATCGAAAGGGGCATAAAGGAGCTATATGCGGCCGATGCGGGGGTCGAATACGTCGCCTGGAAACTGGCCAACGACCCCCTCTTCCTGGAGGCGCTCTGGCTCTCCACCGACCCATTGACGGTGACCACGCCGACCTCGGTCAATGCTATGATGCCCACGGTGCAGGTGGAGGACAATATGCCCTCCTCCTGGGGAGGACGCTTTGGGGGCCAAACTACTTTCCCCAAGCATCTTCTCGACGTCCATTTTGTAGATGAGAATGTTGGCTGGGCGGTGGGTCAACAGGGGAAAATCTTAAAGACTTACGATGGGGGTTGGACCTGGTTCGTACAGGAGAGCGGCACGACACGGGACCTAAACGCCGTCTTCGCTTTAAGCCTCACTGAGGTTTGGGCCGCAGGCGCCCAGACGGATCCCAACGACAACGAGACGCTCCTCCACACGACTGATGGGGGGGAGACCTGGGAGTCCGTCGCCACCCCTGGGACGCCTCAATCGTTAAACTCGCTCTTCTTCGTTGATGCCACCCATGGCTGGGCAGCAGGCGATAACGGCAAGATACTTTTCTACGACGGTATCGCGTGGACCGACATCAGCCCTTCGGGGGTGTCGAAAAGGCTTAACTCGATCTTCTTCCTCAGCGCTAATGTCGGCTGGGTCGTGGGTGACGGCGGTATAATACTGAGTACCACCGATGGTGGGCTTACTTGGACCCCTAAAGACAGCGGGATCAATAAGGACCTAAACGATGTCTTCTTCCTCGACCATGACAAATGGGGTCTCGAGAAGGACTATGGGTGGGCTGTAGGGGATAGAGCAGGCCCCGATCAGTCAACGATCCTCAGAACAACCGATGGAGGGGAGACCTGGTCTCTCCAGACCAACATCGAGAATGACACGGGCATAGACTTCTTTGGCATCCACGTCGTTGACCCTAACAAGGGCTGGGTGGTGGGGAAGAACGGCAACATTCGAAAAACGCTCAATGGCGGAGTTAACTGGGACTTCGAGGATAGCCGGACGAACCTGCATTTGATTGCTGTCTTTCTCCTCGATACCTCCCACGGCTGGGCGGTGGGAGAGGACGGGATCATCCTTATCTACGACGGCACCGTTTGGAAGCCTCAGAACGCCTTCACCGATGAGGCCCTAAATGCGGTCTGGTTCGTGGACGATCGCCACGGTTGGATAGTCGGAGATGAGGGGGTGATTGCAGCCACCCTCGACGGCAAGGAGTGGATCACCAAGACCAACTCGACAGTGGGAAGCACCGACCTGTTCGGCGTCTCCTTCACCAGCCCTTACACGGACACCGTTGGCTGGGCGGTGGGTGAGAGTGGCAAAATCTTCAAGAGCGATGACGCCGGGGACACCTGGGCCCTGCAATACACTGCAGGCGTTCAACTTAACGACGTCTGCGCCATCAGCTCCGATATCGCGGTGGCGGTAGGTGATAGACAAGGTCCCAACCAGTCAACGATCCTCAGAACAACCGATGGGGGAGTTAATTGGGACCTTCAAACCATACAAGATGACCCTGGGAAAGACCTCCTCGGCGTCTTCTTCATAGATGCCAACAACGGTTGGGTAGTTGGCAGGGCCGGAACGGTTAGAATCACCACCGATGGTGGCGATACCTGGTCCACTCCCATCACCATCACTGTCACCAAGGACTTATATGATGTGGCCTTCCTCGACGCTAACACCGGCTGGATCGTAGGGCAGAACGCCACCCTCTTAAAGACCGAGGATGGGGGGCTCAACTGGAGCGTCCAGCCCATCGAGGACGACCAAGGCCAAGAGCTGCTACCTGGACAAAACCCGCCCACTTTCGAGGCGGTCTCCTTTCCAGACCCAAACAATGGCTGGATCGTAGGGAAGAAGACCACTCAATACCAGGCTACCCTTCTCAGGACCGCCGACGGAGGGGAGACCTGGCGAATCCTCCCCGCGGGGACGAGCCAGGACATGCACGACGTCTTCGTCTACGACCCCTGTAATGGCTGGGTGGTGGGCGATAACGGGACTATCCTGTACTTCTTCTGCCCACCTGGCCAGCTCGCTGGTGGCTGCGGGGTATTCGATGTCAACTCGGTAGCAAATGACACCACCATCACCAGCCGAATCCGCCTCTGCGAGGATGGGATACACGTGGATTCCTGGGAGATAAAGTGACCCCTCACCCTGGGGAAACACTGTAGTGGACCGATGATGGAAGATGAGAGGGGGATAACCTTAACCGAGCTGTTAGTGGCCCTGGCCATCGTAGGGCTGATAGCCGGCGCCCTGGTCACGGCGATTTACCTCATCTACCACGTCACCGGCTGGGGCAGCGATGAGATGCGGGTCCAACACGACCTCCAGAACGCCGCCACCTGGCTCAACTATGATGTGCTCAGCGCCTCCCGTGCGGAGATCACCCGGCTAGAGGGCAGCGCCCAGATGGTCTTGACCATCCCCTATAGCATCACTGACACCCTCACCATCACCTACACCTATTCCGCGGCGGCCAGGACCCTAACCCGCGACTGCGGCGATTCGTCGCTTATAATAGCCAGGCACGTTGCTTCCGACCCCTTCCCACCGACAGGCGTGATTACGGCCCCTAACGTCATAACGGTGACCCTTTCCTCCAGGGAGGGGGAGGTCGCTGGAAGCGGCACCTTGCTTCTTGAGATGCGCCCCGGCGGGTCCATATCGGTCACCGTGGAGGAGACGCCCACAGCGACGGCGACTGCCACACCAACAGGGGCTCCAACGGCAACCCCCACAGCTACAGGCACGCCTCCATTGACGGAGACGCCAACGCCTACTTCGACATCGAGCCCCACACCTACGGGGGCAGCGACGCCCACTTCGACATCAACCCCTACGCCTACAGGGACGGCGACCGTAACACCCACACCGACGGAGACGCCGACCTCTACATTAACGCCCACTTCGACATCAACCCCTACACCTACAAGGACGGCGACCGTAACACCCACACCGACGGAGACGCCTACACCGACAGAAACGCCGACGCCAACTCCTACACCAGTGTGCTACATTACCGGTGCCGATAACCTTGTGTTCGATGGGAAGTGGGTCAAGTGGGACATCACGAACAACGGCAGCGATGCGGCCACCATCGAGCAGATCTACATCAACTGGCCAGATGACTACCCGGAGCAAAACTGGGCGCTTATACGGATCAAGTTCGGTAACAGAAAGATATGGGATGGATGGCGGTGGCCGGCGCCGACAACCATCTCTTCCGGCTGGACGGGACCTGAGAGTCGGCGAACGATATCCGGTAATGGGACCACGAAGACGCTTAAATTAAAATTCCGCTTGTCAGCCGTCCAAAACGAAGACCTATACTCGATCGCCGTTACCTTCGATAACGGGTGCACGGTTTCATTCAACCCTGAATGAAAGGAGCATTCCATGCTGAGGGAAGTCGTTTCAGATGAAAGGGGGCGGGCTTTGGCCCTGGCCCTCATTATCCTGGGCATCGGCGCCCTGCTCATCCCACCCTTCCTGGCTTACACCAACACCAAACTCCTCGCCACCCGCGCTATCGAGGAGGGCTTGAAGGAGCAGTATGCGGCGGATGCGGGGATGGAGTATGCACTGTGGCATCTAGGTTATGGGGGATTGGAGGTCCCAGAAGGCGGACAGGAGGAGTTGCCAGGATTCGCGGTAAATAATAAGGCCGTAAATGTCACCGTAGAGAATGAAGGCAACGGCGTTTACAAGATCACATCCATAGCCACCAGCGGCGATGGGAGTACCACCACGCTTATATCCTACGTGCAGATCGTTGAGGGCGAGGCAGACGATTCTGTTGGCCCTCCCGTGTTTGAGAATGCCGTCGTCAGCCTTGATGGCGATGTAGTGCTGAGAGGGAGTTCACGGGTTGAGGCTGACACAAATCCAGGCCTAGATTGCGGGGACGATGTCAGCGCTGA
Source organism: uncultured Anaerolineae bacterium (assembly GCA_964420815.1). Classification (GTDB taxonomy): domain Bacteria; phylum Chloroflexota; class Anaerolineae; order CAYQVA01; family CAYQVA01; genus CAYQVA01. The sequence continues at coordinate 1,747 of CAYQVA010000021.1, read as the reverse complement.
TGTCCACGCCAATGGGAATATTGTTCTAGAAGGGTATCCCAAGATAGACGGCACAGCTACCGCTACCGGAACCGTGAGTATACCATGGGGCGATCCCTCCTATTTTTACTGTGAAGAGCAGGAAGGTGCTGAGCCACTGGCTCCTCCTGATGTGATTACATCAACCTATAAGGCAGAGGCACAGGATGTTCAATGCGCCGAATGTGCTGCATGCGGCGATTATACTCATGACAACTGGGACGAGCCCGCTGGCACCTATGGTCGGGTGCATGCGAGTGGCTGGATGAACATCGGTGATTGGCACGATACCCCATTTGTATTCACAGACACAGTTTGTGCCGGCACAGACATAGATATTGTTTGGAGCCAGAGGGAGGTAACCTTTGAAGGGTCAGTCAGGGCTGGACGAAACCTGGATATCGAAGGGAGTCAGACGATCACATTCGAAGGCCCGGTTTGCGTCGGACAGGACCTCAATATCCAAAGCGGGCCTGGAGAGGTGATATTTGAGGGGCCGGTAAAAGTCGAAGGGAGCCTGTATATCGAAGGGGGACGGCCGGTAAGGTTTGAGAGCACAGTTTGTGTCGGACAGCTCCTCAGGATTAGAGGGAGTGGAGACCTGACATTTGAGGGGCCGGTGAAAGTCGGAGGGAACCTGGATATCGGAGGGGGTCGGCCAACCGCCTTTAACGATACGGTCTATGTCGAAGGTGACATGATAGTTAGCGGCGGCGAGGATATACCACTCGGTGGCACCGCCTATGTCTGTGGTGACATCGTTATGAGTGGCACTGGATTTAGGGGTGGGGAAACCATCGTTGCTGAAGGTGATGCCACCATATCGGGGAGCGTGAAGCTGAACGTGGGCGACATCCCCCGCTTCATCTCTTTGGGCGACGAGGTTAATTTCAGTGGCGATACCTGGGTATCGGCAATCGTATATGCCCCGGACGCCCACATCGAATTATCGGGAAGCAGTAAGGTCTACGGTGCCCTGGTTGGAAAGTCCGTTACTATGGAGGGTGCTGCGATAGTCGAGTATCCCCCAGGGCTTGGAGATCTCGATGACTTGCCCGGTGGCGGTGATGAGGGCGGTGATGAGGCCAGCATACTGGAGATTAAGACCTACAACATTTATCCGTAGCCTCAGCGACCGCACCATCTGTTCGTAGTGGGCGCTTTAGCGCCTCCCATATGGGCTCATGAAGTTTGAGACGCCGGCCATCCACCCCGAGCTGAAGCTCAGGACTAAGGAGATGAAGCCCAAGGTTAAAACCCTGGGCTGGAAAGCAGGCTGCCCGGCCTCCAAAGGGAGGGAAACGAGCCCTGCGGGCCGAATCCAGCCCCCGGAGGGGGCTTCACCCTTTTCAGCCCTGAGCTTCCAGCTCTGGGCAAAGGCGGCAGCGTTCGGAAGGAACCCCCCTTTCCGAACCCACATCCTTCCCGCGAGCATGTCCACGTGACAACAGCGCAAAAGTATGCTAGAATGACGGAAAACGCTTAAACCTCACAGGGAAAGGACCGATTCAGATGCCTCCGAAAAAGGCCCAACCAAGGTTCATTGACCTCAACATCCTGCCGGAAGAATACAGGCCGCGCAGGCTCCCCAGGAGGGTGATCGCCCTGTGGGCGGTGGTGGCCGGCCTCATCATTCTCCTCCTCCCCTTCTACATCGTCCTCGCCAGCGTGCGCGGCGACGTCGCCCGCCTGGAGACAGACCTCCGTAGGGCCCAGAATAAGCTCAAGG
>CAYQVA010000020.1:0-13867 GCA_964420815.1 uncultured Anaerolineae bacterium | reverse complement strand
TAGAGAGCGCCTACTCCCCATGCTTGCTCATGATCGCATCGGCTTGAGGAGGGGGCTTCTCTAACGCCCCTTGAGGTTATGGCCCTTGACCTATTCGCTGCCAGATGTTATCATATGGTCAGTGTAATACCAATTGATAGGAGGGGATATGGCGAGGATAGACTCGAGCCTGCTGGGGGAACTAAAGGCCAGCCCGGAGGCCAAGGTCAACCTCATCCTGCGGATTAAGGGGGAACCCGAGGACCTCATCTCACTCATACAATCGCGGGGGATCCGGGTCCGACGCCGCTTCAGGTTCCTCAAGGCGGTGGCCATCGAAGGCAAGGCCGCTGCTTGCCTGGAGCTGGTGGATGAGCCATGGGTCGAGGCCATCGAGGAGGATAGAGAAGTAAGGATCATGGGCTAACAGCGGTTAAAGGTACCCATGAAATACATCAGTGAGGTGTATTATGGAAAAGACGAAGATCACACCCCTCCTCGCCGAGGAGATAAGGGCTCGATCGCCCGGGGAGGAGGTACCCATCATCGTCAAATATCGGGAGGGCGTGATGGCGGTGAGGGCGCTCGTCCCGGGGGTGATGCCGCTTTATCATTACAGGCTCATTCCCGGTGCGGCGATGAGGGTGAAGGCTGAAAGCATTGCCGCCCTCGAACGCGACCCGAGGGTGGAGAGGGTTTGGTTAGACCTCCCCGTACACACCTGCCTCGATGTCTCCGTGCCCCTCATCGGTGCCCCTCGGGTATGGGATGCGGGCTTCACCGGTAAAGGGGTTATCATAGCCGTCGTGGACACGGGCATTGATGTCGAGCATCCCGATCTGGCGGGCCGGGTAGTTGAGACCGTGGACTTCAGCGGCGAGGGTTTCATTGACAACAACGGTCACGGCACCCACGTGGCTGGCATCGCCGCGGGGAATGGGGCAGCCAGCGAGGGGAAGTACAGGGGCGTGGCCCCGGAAGCAACCCTTATCGCTGCCAAGGTGCTCAAGGGGAACGGCTGGGGGATGATGAGCGATGTGATGGCCGGGGTGGCGTGGGCGGTGGAGCACGGAGCGCAGGTGATTAACCTCTCCCTGGGAGCCAGGGGGCCCTGCGACGGCACCGATGCCCTCTCGGAGACCTGCGATGCCGCCGTGGACAGGGGGGTGGTGGTCTGCGTGGCGGCGGGCAACGACGGCCCCTCACCCTCGACGGTGGGGCCGCCGGGCTGTGCCCACAAGGTAATCACCGTCGGCGCCTCCACAGACGAGGACAAGGTGGCCGATTTCTCCTCTCGCGGGCCGACCCGAGACGGACGCGTCAAACCCGACATCGTCCTTCCCGGCCATAACATCATCTCCTGCCGATCAACGCAGGCGCCAGCGCCACCGAGAGGCTGTCTGCCTGCTTTCTTACTGCGTATTGCGGGCCGCAATCTGCAATCTGCAATCTGCGATCTCTACACCCAGCTTTCGGGCACGAGCATGGCCGCGCCTCATGCTGCGGGCTCAGCGGCCTTGCTCCTAGAGGCCGAGCCGGGGCTCGAGCCAGCTCAGGTTAAGGAAGTTTTGATGCGGACGGCCAAGGACCTGGGGCTCGACCCTAACACCCAAGGGGCGGGAAGAGCGGACATCTATCAGGCCTATAATGACGTGAGAGGAGGTTCTGTATGACCATCATCGAGGAGATAATGGCGCGGGAGGTCCTTGATTCCCGCGGCAATCCCACCGTTGAAGTGGAGGTATTGCTCACCGGCGGGGCTATTGGTAGGGCGGCAGTCCCCTCGGGCGCCTCGACGGGGAGACACGAGGCCCTTGAGCTGCGCGATGAGGACAGTGGCCGCTACCTTGGCAGGGGGGTGCTCAGAGCGGTGGAGAACGTCAATACCCTCATTGCCGAGGAGCTCATCGGCTGGGATGCCCTGGATCAGGCGGGCATTGACGACTTCCTCATCGGGCTGGACGGCACGCCCAATAAATCCAACCTGGGCGCCAACGCCATCCTTGGCGTATCCTTGGCTGTGGCCAAAGCGGCGGCCAAGGCCCTGGGCTTGCCCCTCTATCGCTACATCGGCGGGGTGGCAGCCAATACCCTCCCAGTGCCCATGATGAACATCCTCAATGGGGGCAAACATACGGATTGGCAATCCACCGACTTGCAGGAGTTCATGATCGTGCCCGTCGGTGCGCCCAGCTTCGCCGAGGCATTGCGCTGGGGCGCCGAGGTCTATCACCACCTGGAGGTGGTCCTCAAGGAGCGGGGTTACAACACCAATGTAGGCGACGAGGGCGGCTTCGCCCCCAACCTGGGCTCCAACGAGGAGGCGATTGAGGTCGTATTAGAGGCCATCCAGCGAGCGGGCTACGAGCCCGGGGAGGAGGTCTGGATCGCCTTGGACTCGGCGGCCAGCGAGCTATTCCGCGATGACGAATATGCCCTGGCCAGGGAGGGGAGGAGCCTGACCAGTGCCGAGATGATAGATTTCTACGCCCATCTGGTGGAGAAGTATCCCATCATCTCCATCGAGGACGGCTTAGCGGAGGACGATTGGGAAGGCTGGAAGCTGCTCACCCAGCGTCTGGGGGACAGGGTGCAGATTGTCGGCGACGACCTGTTGGTGACCAACGTCCAGCGCGTGGCCCGGGCCATCGAGGAGGGGGCGGCCAATTCCCTGCTCTGCAAAGTCAACCAGGTGGGGACGCTCACCGAGGCGATCAGCGCCGTCCGCATGGCTCAGAGGGCAGGGTGGACGGCCATAGTTTCGCATCGCAGCGGCGAGACGGAGGATACGACCATAGCCGACCTCTCGGTGGCTTTGAGCACTGGGCTGATCAAGGCCGGCGCCCCCTGCCGCAGCGATAGGGTGGCCAAGTATAACCAGCTCCTGAGGATCGAGGAGGAGTTGGGGGAGACGGCGCACTATCCCGGCTTAGAGGCCTTCTACAACATCGCCATTCTGGGGGGATAACGGCGCTAGAGGGAGGCTGTTTATGAGGGAGAGCTTTGACGAGCAGATCAAGGGGCTTCAAGAGGACCTCCTGCGCATGGGCGACCTGGTTGATAAGGCCATAGAGCGGTCGATCAAGGCCCTGGCGGAACGCGACATCCAACTTGCCCAGGAGATCATTGACGCCGATGAGGCGATCAACCAGGCCCAGCGCGACATCGAGGAGAAGTGCCTCGTTCTGATCGCCACGCAGCAGCCCTTAGCCAGCGACCTGAGGATCATCACCGCCGTATCCAGCATTGCCACCGAGCTGGAGCGCATGGGCGATTATGCCAAGGGGATCGCACGGATCACCATTATGATGGGCGATGAGCCCCTGCTTAAGCCGCTGATTGACGTCCCGCGCATGGCGGAGAAGGGGCGGCAGCTCCTCCGCCAGCAGTTAGAGGCCTTCGTCCGCCGCGACGCCGAGATGGCCCGCCGTCTTGGCGCGGAGGACGACGAGGTAGACGGGCTCTACGACCAGGTTTACCGCGAACTCATGTTCTTCATGATGCAGGATCCCAGGACCATCACCCGGGCGACCTACCTGCTCTGGGTGGCCCATAACCTGGAGCGCATCGCCGACCGCACCACGAACATCGGCGAGCGGGTAGTCTTCCTAGTGACCGGCGAGATAGTGGAGCTGAATCCGTAGTAAAGTTGCAGGTTTGTAAGTCTGCAACTTGCAGACTTGCACCTTCCAGGGAGGATGCTGTGGATCTAACCCAAGCAACCCAGATGCTCACCTGGCTGGATGAGGAGCATCGGCGGCAGAAGGCCCAGTTGATGGAGCTACAGGAACGGCTTGAGGGCCAGGCGACCCAGATCACGGCCCTGATGAAGGGACTGGAGGATTTGGAGGGGAGGCTCGCCCGCACCCAGGCGCAGCTGGTGAAGTTCCCGCAGATTGAGCAGGCCCTGCAGCAACTCAAGAAAGAGATCATCCTGCTGCTGGAAGGGCATGAGGAGCAGCGCCAACAAGCTGATGCAGAGGCGGCAAAGGTGCGTTTGGTCGAGAAGGAGCGGGAAGCGAAGGCGTTGGCAGATATACGCCAACAGATCGAAGGATTACTTAAGCTTGATAAGGCCATAGAATCGCAGCGGGCTGAGAACAGGCGTTTGAGAGAGGCCATATCAGCCCTGCAACAGCAGGTCGCTGATCTGGCAAAGCGGGATGAAGACCAAGCGGCGAGGCTGCATTTCCTCGAGGAGCGGGAGAAGCAGAGCGCTCAACAGATGGCTGAGTTGCAGTTGTTTGAGAAGAAGCTAAGGGAGGATCAGGCGCGGATGATGGAGAAGCAGCGCCTCAACGAGCAGCGTCGCCGGAAGCAGATGGCCGAGTGGGCCAAGGAGATAGAGGGGTGGCGCGAGGAGGACCTGTTGGGGCAGTTGCACCGGCTCAAGAAGCAGCACCAGGAGAACAGGAAGGTTTTAGCCTCTTTGCGGAAATTGGAGAGGGATTTGAAGCGAACCCAAGGGGAACTGGTACACCTGCAACGCCTCGGCGAGGAGCGCCAGAGGAAGCGGATGGAGGAATGGCAGGAGGGGGAAGAGCGACGCTGGGCGCAACGCATGGCGGAGTGGCAAAGGCGATGGGAGGAGCAAGGCAAACGAGATGAGGAGCTAGCGGCGCGGATAAAGCAGCTCGAGGAGCAGTGCAAAAGGCATCAAGCCCAAATAGGGGCTTTGTTGCAGGCACAGGAAGGGTATGCACGCCGTCAGATCGTCGAGATGGAACAGTTAATTGACAAGATGAGGGGACATATTGGCGATGATGCGTCTGCTTGCCAGAAGGTATAAATTGGTAGAGATCACGATAAGAGGGGGCGTTAGAGAACGCCCCCTCCTCGAATTGTGGAAGCAGGAGAAGAGAGCATTTCTTCAAATGACATACTCTGAGGAGAAGCGCCACTTTGCTGGTAATCGGAACGGCTGGACACGTTGATCACGGCAAATCGAAGCTGGTGGAAGCCCTCACGGGCATTGACCCCGACCGCCTCAAGGAGGAGAAGGAACGGGAGATGACCATTGATCTGGGCTTCGCCTGGCTTACCCTGCCCAGCGGCCAAACCGTCAGCATCGTGGACGTGCCCGGCCACGAGCACTTCATTAAGAACATGCTGGCTGGCGTGGGGGGCATAGACGCAGCGCTCTTCGTCGTCGCCGCCGACGAGGGGGTGATGCCCCAGACGAGGGAGCACCTGGCCATCCTCGACCTCCTACAGGTCAAGGGGGGCGTGGTGGCCCTGACCAAGGTAGACCTGGTAGAGGATGAGGAGTGGCTAGAGCTGGTTACCGCCGAAGTCGCCGAGGAGATAGAGGGCACCACCCTGGAGGGTGCCAAGATCATCCCCGTCTCGGTCAAGACCGGTGAGGGCCTCCCCGCCCTCTTGGAGGAGCTGGATCAGCTGATGACGAAGGTGGAGCCGAAGAGGGACATCGGCCGGCCACGCCTGCCCATTGACCGCGTCTTCACCATTGCCGGCTTTGGCACAGTGGTGACTGGCACCCTCATTGACGGGCGATTCCATGTGGGGCAGGAGGTCGAGATATTGCCCAAGGGCCTAAAGGCCCGCATCCGCGGCCTGCAGACCCACAAGAAGAGCATAGAGACAGCTATCCCCGGCAGCCGGGTGGCCATCAACCTGGCTGGGGTGAGCACCGATGAGCTCCAGCGGGGGGACGTGGTGACCATCCCTGGATGGCTCTCCCCTACCATGATGATTGACGTGAGGCTGCAGCTCCTATCTGATGCCCCCAAACCCCTGAGGCACAACGTCTCCGTCGAATTCTTCACCGGTTCGTCCCAGGTCATGGCCAAGACGAGGCTTTTGGACAGCGAGGCCATCGCCCCCGGCGAGACGGGTTGGGTCCAACTGCGCCTGGCGAAGCCCATAGCGGTGGTCAAGGGTGACCGCTTCATCATTCGCCAGCCATCGCCGCCCCTCACCATCGGAGGTGGGGGCATCGTTGACCCCCATCCACGGCGCCATCGCCGCTTCCGCCCCGAGGTCATCGCTTGGCTGGAGACGTTGGCCCATGGGAAGCCGGAGGAGATCATCCTCCAAGCCCTCGAGAGGAGGGGGCCGCTGAGGGTGGAGGAGCTGATTAAAGATAGCGAATTGCCCAAAGAAGCGGTTGAGGCGGCTTTAGATGAGCTGATTGCGAGCTCCCGGGCGCTCATCCTGGGGGGAGAATATGTCATCTCCGCTGCCGGCTGGGCGGATCTGCTGGAGCGTATCGAGGCCCTCCTGCGCCAATATCATCGGCAGAACCCGCTGCGGGCGGGGATGCCCCGCGGGGAACTCAAGAGCCGGTTGCGCCTCTCACCGCGGCTGTTCAATGAGGTCGTGGCCAAGGCAGCGGCGGAGGGGAGGATAGTGGAGGCGGAAACGGCCCTCAGGCTTCCGGAGCACGAGGTGAGGTTCAGCCCCGAGCAGCAGAGCCGAATAGACAGACTCCTGGCCGCCATCGCCCGGAGCCCCTATGCCCCGCCCTCGGTCGCCGATTGCCAGGCCATGGTGGGAGTGGAGGTGCTTGAGGCCCTCATAGAGCAGGGAAAGCTGGTCAAGGTAAGCGATAGCGTCCTCTTTTCGGCCGAGGCATATGAGGAGATGGTGGGGCGGGTCGTTACTCGCCTCAAGGAGGAGGGCAGCATCACCGTTGCCCAGGTGCGGGACATGTTCGGGACCAGCCGCAAGTATGCCTTGGCCCTGATGGAACACCTTGACGAGCGGCGGGTGACCAAGAGGGTGGGAGACGAGCGGGTGCTGCGGTGATGGTTTCACACCTTGTCGCCTGTATGCTGCAATTTATGGAAGCGACAATTATGGGGATTAGGCCGACTCTCTATCGTCGCCAAGCGGCTTGGCTACGAAGATGTACGGATGGAACAAGTCGAGCTCGAAGCTGAGGAGGAGTAGCGATGAGCAAGCGAAAGATATTCGCGTTTTCCGCTGCCCTCCTCTGCGGGCTGGTGGTGGCGGGCGTGGCCTGGGCCATGAACTCGGCCAGCTACGCGGTGAACAGCACCCTGGGCCAGGTAGCCATTGGTCTCTCAGGCAGCACAAGTTATGGGCTGGGGACAGGGTACGGGGTGGTGGAGGCAGCCCCTCCTCCGCTTGGTTAACGATCTACCTGCCCATTATCTTGAAGAACTATCCTAAGAGAACCAAAAAGAGGCGAGGTCCTACGACCTCGCCTCTTTTTTAATCCCTAAGACCCATTTACCCACTAAACTTCTTGTAGACTTTCATCAAGCCGGTGATGATGTGGATCAAAGGGAAGGTCAATTGGCCGACAATTCGCCCCTGGGCCAGGTTCCGCAGGAACTCCTCCTCCCCCTGGAACTCCTCCATCTCCACATAAGCTCGCCCGATCTCGTAGGCGGTGTGGGCATCGCTACCCGCCCCGCAGGGCAGGTCATGCTCCTGAGCGAAGCGCATCGCCCTCTCGTTGTCCTGCTTTAGCAGGGTGCGGGAGTTGAATACCTCCACGATGTCTATCTGTGGGACAATCTCCTCTAGGACCTCTCGACGGAGCCTCGACCTCCGCGCCCGACCGAAGGGGTGGGGGATGTAGACCAGGCCGCCCTGCTCCCTTATGCGGTCAATCGTCTCCTGCGGGGAAAGGCCTTTGGGTATCTCTTCGCTAAGGAAGAGGCCGGCTATCTCCCCCGCCGTGGTCTGGATCTCCTCGCCGACGATGACTGGGAAGGGGGCGACCCTCTTGAAGGCCAGGGCGCCGGCGATGGTGTTATGGTCGGTGATGGCCACGCAGCCGATGCCCCGCCGCTGGCAGGCAGCGATTATGGCCTCGAAGGAGAGAAGCGAATCCTTGGAGTAATGGGTGTGGATGTGGAGGTCAACCCTAATCACGCTCTCCCCCTCAATAGCTTTGGAAAAGCTTACCCCAAGGCGTCCTCATGAACTCCTCGATCCGCCTTCGGCCGATGGTGGGATACCAGAGCAGGTCGTGGTAGACGTTGCTGGCGAAGGGAGCCCACACCCAGAGGGGGCTTTTAAGGAGAAGCCAGTAGAAGGGGCGCAAGGGGCCTCTGCGGATCATCTGGTCCCCCCAGATGACCAGGCTCCGCTCGCTCTTGAAGCCGAAGTTGACGCCTGAGACGTCTTCCCCGATCACCTCGATCTCCCTAGGGTCGGCGACGCCATAGCCCATCTCGGCGGCCATCCTGAGGTAGGGGATTTCCAGCGGGTCGAAGCCCATCATCTTGGCGGCGATGGCGTCAACGGCCACCTGGTCGGCTGAGGCCAGGATGTAGTTCTTGATGGCTGGTCTCATCGTCCTGGGCCCCGCCCCGTCCCCGCAGACGGTGCCATCCATTACAGCAAATATGCCGGGGTGGAGTTCATACTGCATGGTGAGCAGGTCAACCAGCACCTCGTGGATGAACTCGTGCCCGTAGTGGCGAACCTCTTTAAGGAGCCCTCCGAAGGCGTTCTTGATCGCGCCAGTGGTCACGCTGTGTCCGTGGGTTTTCAGGGTGGGAAGATGTAACACGCTCTTGCCGATAAACATCTTGGGGATTTCAATGCCTTCGGGGAAGATTTGGTCGAGCTTCAGGAGCCCTTTGAACTCGTATTCCACCCACTCCACCTCGGGCAGGGGGATGAAGGGCAGGCCGTATTTCTCCAGAACGGGCATCCACTTATTGTTAACCGCCCCCTTACGAGGGTCGGTTACCACCGTCTTGTTCTCTACCGGGTAGAGCTTCTCCTTCCGGTAACCATCATCCAAAAGGGTTTTGATCGCCCCTTCCAGCTGCCAGGGTGGGCTGGAGCAGGCGGGGAAGAATTTCGTCCAGGAGAGGTTAAGCTTGACGATGATCTCCCCATCCTTAGGCAGGAACCTCTCGTATTCGGCCAGGTGCATTAGCCTAGTGTAGTCCTCCAGCACCGTCTCCGGACTGGTCTTCAAAACGACGACTCTCCCCTTGCCAGGGAAATCTTTACCTGTCATTTACATCCTCCTAGTAGGGGCGAGGCATCCTTTGGCCGGCTTTATCCAAATGAAGCAACCTTCACACCAGGAGCATCCGATCATCAAGGCCCTTTTGGGGATGCCTCGCCCCCACCAAAGCCACATTGTCGCCGACGGCCACGCCCAGGTCCTGAGCTACGGGTTTGCACTTGGCCTTGAGGAGGTAAGCCACAATCCCCGGCAGCCTGAGGTCGGGTATGGTCTCGTAGTGGCCCATCCCTTTGGCGATGACCAGCTTGGCCGCCTGCAGGCGGGCCCAAAGGTCATCCGAGATCTCGCCTTCCACAATCCCCATTATCCCTGAGCCCGTCCCTATGACCTCATCGGCCGCCAGGCCTAGGGCGGTGAATTCCTCGACCGTGATGTCGTTCAAGACCGGTTCGCTCTTGGCCACGACGACCACCCTCACCCCCCGCTCCCTTATCGCCTTGATCAACACCTCATCGAAGAGGGCCTCACCTGCGTTATCCAGGAGATAGAGCGCTTCCTCCGTCTCGTCCAGGGCTACTTCCAGTTTGGCCACATCGTCAATGGCCAATCCCTGCTCCAGCAATCCTTCCAGCATCGCCTCCAACTTGTGGCTGACGCCGAAGTCAATGGCGTTTCCCGCCACAGCCAGGGTGACCGCTTGATGGAAACTAATCTCATCTAAGCAGAGCTGTTCTAGCAGCCTGCGGGCAGCAATGTTGCTCTTTCTCTTCAGCTCTCGATAGGGGTCGGTGACGCCGGTGAGCTGCTGCACATAGCGGTGCATCAGGGCCCCTAGATAGGCGGGGGAGATGTCGGGGCGCAGGTAATCGGCTAGCTGGCGTAAGGCCAAGGGTGCATATTTAAGCCACTTGTCCTTATCTGAACTCAAAGCGATGGCGCGCATCGCCTGGCGCGCCGTGCAGACCACACAATCTGGAGCTATCTTCATTTCTGCTTTAGGCGTACGATAAAAATGTGGTTTTGGTTGGGCCTTGCCTTTGGCGCGGCCCAACCAAAACCTTCCCTTAAAGAGGCGTGAAATGCCTGGGTCATTCTCCCCTCGCTTCTTGCCTCGCCTTCTCGATTATCTCCTGAGCGATGTGGCTAGGCACCTCCTCGTAGTGGGAGAGCTCCATGGTGAAAACCCCTCGCCCCTGGGTGATCGAGCGCAGGTCGGTGGCGTAGCGTTGAATCTCCGCCAGGGGTGCTTGGGCCGTGATGATGGCCGTGCCCCGCCGTTGATCCATCCCCATCACCCGGGCCCGTTTGGTATTTAGGTCCTCCAATACGTCGCCCATGAATTCCTCAGGGACGGTGACTGTCAGGTTCATGATGGGCTCTAGCAGCACTGGGTTGGCCTTTTTCACCGCTAGCTTGAAGGCCTCTCGCCCAGCGATGTAGAAGGCGATGTCCTTGGAGTCAACAGGGTGTTCCTTACCGTCATAGGGTACCGCTCTAACGTCCGTTACCGGGTAGCCAGCTATGACCCCTCGTTTGAGCACCTCTTTGATCCCCTTCTCGATGGATGGGATGAAGGAGTCAGAGATATGACCGTATCTGACTTCGTTGACATAGTCGAACCCTTCGCCGCGCTCCAAAGGCTCCACCCGCAAATGGACCTCAGCGAATTGGCCTGCCCCGCCCGTCTGCTTCTTATGTCGGTATTGGGCCGTCGCCACCTTGGTGATGGTTTCCCGATAGGGGACCTTGGGAATGGTGGTGGTGATCTCGACCCCAAACTTCTGCCGCAACCGTTGGGCGGCGATGGCGATGTGAGACTCGCCCATCCCCGAGAGGATGGTTTCCCCCGTATCCACCTCGCGGCGCACCTGAAGAGTCGGATCCTCCTCCACCAACCGTGCCAAGGCACTTCCCAGCTTGTCCATATCGGCCTTGGTCTTGGGGTGGATGGCTGCGGAGAATAGCGGCTTGGGGAAGGTGATGGACGGCAAGACGATGGGATGCCCTTTATCGCAGAGGGTGTCGCCCGTGCAGGTCCCCGAGAGCTTCGCCACCGCCCCGATGTCGCCCGCCCCTATCCTATCCACCGGTTGCTGCTCCTTGCCCCGCAGGAAGAAGAGCTGTCCGATCCTCTCTTCCTCTCCGGTCCTGGGGTTGAAGGCCCGCGAGTCGGACTCCATTACCCCGGAGTAGACCCGGAAGTAGGTCAATTTGCCCACATAGGGATCGGCCATGGTCTTGAAGACCAAGACCGAGAGGGGGGCCATCTCGTTGACTTCCAGAATCTCTTCCTCGCCTGTAGCCGGGTTGGTGCCCACCACTTTTGCCGCCTCGCCTGGGGAGGGCAGATACTCGATGATGGCCCTCAAGAGGGGCTGGATAGCTGTGTTCCTCAGGGCTGAGCCGCATAGGACGGGCACGATGTTGCCCGCCATCACTCCCAGCTTGAGGCCCTCTCGGATCTCGTCATCGGTTAGCTCCTCCCCCTCGAGGTACTTCATGATCAACTCGTCGCTGCCCTCAGCCGCTGCCTCGACCAGGCGCTGGCGATAACTCTCAGCCTCATCCCGCAAGTCACTGGGGATCTCACCCTCTTCGCCCTTCTCCCCAAGGTAAGCCTTCATCCCTACCAGATCCACCACCCCCTGGAATTCCTCCTGGGAGCCGATGGGGAGCTGGAGGGGAACGAAGTTGGCCTTGAGCCTTTCCTCCATCTGAGCCAGGGTCCGTCGGAAGTCGGCGTTATCCCTGTCCATCTTATTGATGAAGGCCAGGCGGGGCAGGTTATGCTCATCGGCGTAGCCCCAGACCAGCTCCGTGCCCACCTCGACTCCGGAGGCAGCGCAGACGACGATGATGGCCCCATCGGCCACCCGGACGGCGCCCTTAACCTCGCCTACGAAGTCGGCATAGCCCGGCGTATCGAGGACGTTGATTTTGTGGCCTTCCCACTCGCAGGGGACGATCGAACAATTGACCGAGATTTTACGCTTTATCTCCTCCGGGTCGTAATCGGAGACCGTGGTGCCCTCATCTACCCTGCCCAGCCTGGGGATGGCGCCCGTGTTGTAGAGCATGGCTTCAGTCAGGGAGGTCTTTCCCGCACTGCTATGGGATAAGAGGGCGACGTTTCTCAATTGCTCGGTCCTATACTCCATCTGAGCCTCCTCTATCTAGCTCGTGAGTCGCTGCACCCTTCGTCATCACAAATGTGGTATATCAATCGCTTGCAGCACTCGAGTGCCTCTCCTAACCGCTTTTGGGTTATTATAGCACATTACCTCTAAGATGGCAAGAAAGGGCTGCGCCGCCAAAAGCCCCCCTTTGATTTGACAGCCAAGCGCTTCTTTGCTAGACTCAGTAGGCCGCAAGCTGTTCACCTTGTCGCAGGTTACGGTGGGGTTTCATGGCAGCACGAGCACATCAGGCCAACGATTTTTGGACCCGCGGAATGGTTAAGGGACATTCTGGTGTAGTGTAGTGGGGCTAACTCAGGGGTGAGCCGGAAGCGGAAGGGAGGTAGCCACATGTCTGAGATCGCAACGCAAGGGGTGATTGCCCTCTCCATAGCGCTCGTAATCTGGTACGTGGTGGGGATGCAGGTGAATCGGAGGAGGGCGTCCCACTTGTTGAGATGGATCAGGGAAGGCGTCCGGGAGTTCGGTGGGGAGGCCACCTGGCGCGGGTTGGGGACATCGGGGTTCCAGGTGACGGTGAAGGGGGCAAGACATCCCTTCAGGAGGATAGAGATGATGGTCCTCCTGGAACCCAGGGAGATGCTCTTACTCTGGCTCTTCAATCGCCTCCGGGGCCGGAGGGACCTGATGGTCCTCAAGGCCGATCTGCGAACCAGGCCCAAAACTGAGGTGGAGGTTATAAATAAGGGGGGTAGGATCGCCAGGGAGGTCCTGAAGGCTATAGATGAGGAGGGCTGGATAAGAGGGGAAATAGGGGATACCAACCTAATGGTGGCCCGAAAAGGCAAGGACATAGCTGCCCTTGCTGAGGGGTTGAGCCCGTTGGTGCGGGAGCACGCCCCCTATATCCTGAGGATTTCCCTGAGAAAGGCTTTACCTCATTTGCTGGTCAACCTCTCCCTCTCAGGGCTGGAAGCGATGGAGGCCAGGGCTGTCTTCAGGCTTTTAGGGAGGCTGATTGAGGTCTGCCAACGGGCTTAGCTGATTCCCTAGTGGCACTCAAGTTTTGGGATGGCCTCTAAGATCTGCTGGAGGTCTTCTTCGGCGCAACTTCCGGTGAGCTTCAGGGTTATCGTCCTCCCTGTTCTGTCACAGTAGAAAGACAACTGGAGGGTTTCAACCATCTTCTTTGTGAAGAGGCCCCTCTTTACCCTTCCCAGCAGGTAGGTGGCCTCGTGTCCGCCCGCGCGTATAAGGCCCTGGGCTATTAGCTCCCTCACCTTCGGTTTAAATCCCTTTGCCTTCCCCTTGGAGACGCTCACCACTAACTCAAGCCCAGCCCTTCTTTCCTCGTTATAAATGATATGGCTCGTCCTGCCCGAGGTGACCCATAAGGAATTGCCCCGCCGTGTGTTGGAATCCACCTCCGGGGGGCATATCTCCCTCCCAAACCTCCAGGCCTTAGGGAGGGGCAGGATCAGGAAGTTAGCGACGCCGAAGAGGATATTGGTGGCCGCTATCAGATGGTCCCGGGTCTCGACCCCCATGGACTACAGCTCCTCCCAAAAAGCCGGCACATAATGGAAGAGGTCGTCGGAGACCCTGGCCACCGCGTCCAGGCTCGCTACCTCCTGGGGATAGAGTGGGATGAAGGCCCGCACCAGGTCGCCCAGGTCCCGCCTGATGGTTCCCATGTAGCCGAATTGCTCCCGGTATTTGTTCTGCAGGTATTCGTCCTCGGCGTTTGCTTCGACAACCTCCTTCCGCAATACCTGATTGACGACCACGCCGCCGACGGGGATGTCGTAAGCCCGGACCATCCTGATGAACC
>CAYQVA010000019.1:0-13986 GCA_964420815.1 uncultured Anaerolineae bacterium | reverse complement strand
GGCTGGCTGCTGCGGGGCTTCCACCTTGAGTTGATTCAAAACCTCAGTCAAGTTTTTTAAGCTTGACAGCTTCAGCTTTTTCTGCTATACTAATATTAACATTCAGGTAGGCACCATGGCTAGCTGGAGAAGGAGGTGATGGAGAGCGTCAAATGTAGAGAAGCTTAATTGGCTATCTCGAATAGATAAAAGGAGGGACGTTACCATGAAAGGAAAGCTTCTAAACGTGACTTTGGTCATCTTGGCCCTCAGCCTGGTCGTGGCCGCTTGCGCCCCGCCGACGCCGGAGAAGGTTGAGGTGACCAAGATCGTCGAGGTAACCAAAGAGGTGGTGGTCACACCCACACCACCCCCGCCTGCTAAACCCATAAAGATCGGCCTCCCAGTGATACTGACTGGGGCAAACACCTATGTGTTCGGTGAGATGCTCATTGACGCCGCAACGCTGGCCGTAGAGGAGATCAACGCCGCAGGTGGGGTTTTAGGAAGGCCGTTGGAGCTCGTTATCATGGATGATGCCGGAGACCCCAAGCAAGCTGTAGCCGTTGCGCACAAATACTGTGATAACCCGGAAATCGTGGCCGTTATTGGCCATTGTTTCAGCGGTACTACGATCCCCACTTTGCCCGTCTACAATGAGTGCCGACTGGCTCAGCTCGAGCTCGGCAGCAACCCGAGAATAACTGAGATGGGTTTCGACCATGAGTTCCGAATCACCGCGGCTAACGACCTTATCACTGGCTATGCCGGGGCGGATTATGTTCATGACAAGCTGGGCGTCAAGTCGGTGGCGGTCATACACAACAAGACGATGTGGGGCAAGGCTGTGGCGACGGTGTTTGCGAAGAGGTGTGAGGAGCTGGGTATAAAGATAACCAGCTTCCAGGGTGTGGACCCGGAGAGCGTGGATTTCACCCCTACCCTCACCAAGGTTAAGGCTGAGAACCCAGATGCGGTATACTTCGCTGGCTACGCGGAGGCGGCCTTGATGCGCAACCAGATGGTGGCCTTGGGGATGGACCAGCATTGGATCGCTGCCGAAGCTACCAGTTCGGAATACGTTGATGCTACGAAAGAGAACGGGATCGGTACGATTGCCCCTACTGCGGCTCCTCCCCTTGATTTCAGGCCAGAGATGAGGAAGTTCACTGCAGCTTTTAAAGAGAGGTGGGGTAAACTGCCCGAATGCTGGTCTCCTGCCTATTACGATGCGGTTTACGCACTCGCTGCTGCCATCAAGCGAGCTGGCAGCGCCGATAGGGAGGCCATCATCAAGGCCCTGTACGAAGTTGAGATCCCCAGTGTTACACATTCGAAGGGCATGGCGTGGGATTCACATGGGGAGGTAAAGCATCCCGTTAGCTTCGTGTGGGAGCTAGAACCAAACCTGGAATACAAAGTCAAGTATGTCTGGGAAGGTACCCCACCTTACCAAACGATGTCAGAGGAAGAGTACAGCGCCCTCGTTGAGGAGCTGCTGGGGAAGTAGGGCCTGGGAGTGGGCTTGGTTGGCGAGCTTCCCGCCAACCAAGCCCACAAATCCGCTTTTTAGGAGAGCAATACCATGAGCATTTTCGTGCAGCAGTGTATAAACGGTCTAAGCATTGGCCTTATCTATGCGCTGATAGCCCTGGGATACTCCATGGTCTACGGCGTATTGAAGATGGTGAATTTCGCCCATGGGGACTTGTGCGTATTAGGTGCTATGTTTGCCCTCTTCTTGCTACGGGCAATGCGCATTACAACGGGCCACCTTAATATAATCGAGACCCCGTTGACGGGTGTAAGACTTGTGTGGGTTTTAGGGATGTGCCTCCTGGGGGGGATGTTGATTTCTGCCGTAATCGGCGTGATCATGGAGAGGTTGGCTTACCGTCCATTAAGGCGTGCCTCCGTCCTAACGGTTTTGATTAGTGCCTTAGGGGTTTCCATCATTTTGGAAAATGCGATGATGCTTATCTTTGGGCGCGAAGTAAAGGGCTTCCCCAGGATGTTGCCGGAGAGATACTTTACAGTCTTAGGGGCTTCCTATTCAAACATGCAGGTATTTATCGCTGTAGCAACCAGCCTATTGTTGATAGGGCTGTTTTATCTCGTAAACAGAACCACCTTGGGGAGATGTATCAGGGCAGTGGCAGAGGATAGGGATATGGCCAGCCTATTGGGGGTTGATGTGAATCGCGTCATCGCCATGGTCTTCGCGCTCGGCCCCGCCCTAGGGGCGATCGCGGGGATACTCCACGCGATGTATTATGGCCAGACTTACTACCTCACGGGGTATCAGCTTATGATCCTGGGGTGGGCTGCCGCCGTTATAGGAGGCATCGGTGATATGCGAGGATGCATAATAGCCGGGCTATTGATCGGCCTCCTGGAAGCCGTCGGCGGTGGTTATCTCCCCGTAATTACGCGGGGGATGCTGGGGGTTGAATATCGGCGCATCTTCGTCTTCCTGGCGCTCATCATAACCCTGATAGTTAAGCCTGCGGGGATCCTCGGCAAACCTGTCGTTGTTGTTAAGTAAGGAGGGATAAAGCGGTGTCCAATCATAAGGATTATGAGGCTATTCCGCGGCCGTTGAGCGCTCCTCTGGATAGGGCGCTGCAGTCCTGGTATGCGCTCGCAGGCAAGGCGTGGGTGAGGAGGCTTTCTCTAATTATCTTTGCTTGCTTGCTCCTGGCCATACCCAAGCTGATATCCAGCAACTATTGGATGCGGATAATTGACCTAGCGGGGCTATATGCCATAATGGCCATAGGGTATAACGTGATGCTCGGCTACACGGGCCTCTTCAATCTGGGCTTTGCAGCTTTCTTCGCCATAGGGGCATATTGTTACGCGCTCCTCGCCTCCCCGCTACACGACGTCCACCTCCCCTTCCTCGTAATCTTCCCCCTGGCAGTGCTCCTGACCGCTTTGATCTCTTATCTGCTGGGTATCCCTTCACTGCCCCTCAAAGGCGATTACCTAGGGTTAGTGACATTGGCCTTCGCAGAGAGCCTGGGGATACTTGTGAATAACCTCGACTTTACTAACGCCGCATACGGGATCATAGACATTGATCCCATTAGGGTGCCCTTCTTTACCTTGAAGACGGTGAGGGATTATTACTACCTCATCCTCTTCGTCTGCGCCGTGACGTTCTTCATAATCAAGCGGCTTGAGGAATCAAGGATCGGAAGGGCGTGGTTGGCTATCCGTGAGGATGAAGAGGCCGCGAGGACGATGGGAATAGATACCAGGCGCTTGAAGCTGCTGGCTTGCGCCATAGGCGCTGCTCCGGTGGGGCTCGCTGGCGCCATCTTCGCCGGCATGCAAACCTTCATCAGCCCTGTGAGCTTCAGCTCCAGGGAGACATGGTTGATCCTTACCATGGTAATCATAGGTGGCATCGGCAATGTCTCAGGCGCTGTCTTAGGCGCACTTCTGCTGACCATATTGCCGGAGCCGCTGAGGGGGACGCCTATAGAGAGCGCCAGGATACTCATCTACGGGCTGCTTTTGGTATTCTTCGCCCATTTCCGTCCCGAGGGGCTGTGGCCAAGGCGCTGGCGAAAACGCTGAAAGAGGCTTTCCAGCGCTGATGACAAATGGTCTCGCTGCTGTTGCAGTGAGATTGCTTTGAATCAAATAGACCTCATTCAGGCGAGACCATTTGTCAGACTGGAGGATGTCTTGCTCCTTTCCCTGATAAGGGCGATTTCGAGTTTCATGTAAAAATGGAGGGTCTATGCCATGGCTCTAGCAACTAGCGGCTCGACCACCGGCGACCGCCGAGGCGAGACCGAATCCGGTAACTTCCTGGTGGTTAGGGACCTGTCCAAGCATTTCGGGGCGCTTAAGGCGGTCAATAAAGTAAGTTTTGAGGTTCATGAGGGGCAAATCTTCTCGGTGATAGGCCCGAACGGGGCGGGTAAAACCACTACATTTAATGTCATCACGGGGGTTTACCCCGCCACAGGCGGCGAGGTAATCTTCCGTGGGCAGCCCCTCCTCGGCCTACCGGAGCACAAGATAACTGAGCTGGGGATCGCCAGGACATATCAGTTGATCCGAGTATTCAAGAACATGAGCGTCTTCGAGAACGTCCAAGTCGGCACCCATTGCCGGACCAGAAGTGGGGTCTGGGATGCGATCCTGCGGAGCCCGGGGGCAAGGCGTGAGGAGGAATGGAGCCGTGAGCGGGCGATGGAGTTGCTAGACTTCGTCGGCATCGCAGAATATCGGGACGAGTTGGCCCGCAATCTGCCCTTTGGCCTCCAGAGACGGTTGGAAATCGCTCGGGCGCTAGCCACTGAGCCGAAGCTATTGCTCCTCGACGAGCCTACTGCGGGGATGAACCCCTCGGAGAAGAACGAGATGATTTCCCTGATCCATACGATTAGGGACCGGGGCATTACCATCCTGCTAGTGGAGCATGACATGAACGTAGTTATGGGCATCTCCGATCGGATAGTGGTGCTGGACCATGGGATAAAGATAGCGGAGGGCACCCCCGCTGAGGTTCAGAATAACGATAGGGTGATAGAGGCATATTTAGGGAGGGATTTCCGGCATGAGCTTGCTGCAAGTTAAGGATTTAGTAACTAAATATGGCGAGATCCCCGCCCTAAAGGGGATTTCCTTCGAGGTGAGAGAAGGCGAAATCGTGGCCTTGATCGGCGCCAATGGTGCGGGGAAGTCAACTACGTTGATGACTATCTCCGGGATATTGAAGCCGTCAAGGGGGAGGATCATCTTTGACGGGAAAGAGATCCAAGGGATGCCCCCGCACGAGATCGTCAATCTAGGGATCATGCAGTGCCCTGAGGGGAGGAGGGTCTTCACCACGATGACTGTGGAGGAGAACCTCCTGATGGGTTATTATAGCCGTCGCAATGAGGGCAACCCTGCCGAAGCGATGCGCAGGGTCTTTAGGCTATTCCCCGTTTTGGAGGAGCGCATCCACCAAGCCGGTGGCACCCTGAGCGGTGGGGAACGACAGATGCTGGCTATAGGCCGGGCATTAATGGCCAGACCCAGGCTTCTGATGTTGGACGAGCCCTCCCTGGGACTGGCCCCAATGTTGGTGGAAACCGTATTGGAAACTATCAAGCGGATTCGTGATGAAGGCACCACCATCCTGCTGGTCGAGCAGAATGCCCGCGCTGCCCTCTCAATGGCCGACCGGGCCTACGTCCTGGAGGTCGGCGGGATCGTGATGGAGGGGACCGGGCAGCAGTTGCTCCATGATGAAGCGGTGCGGAAGGCATACCTCGGCGGGAGATAACCGCTGTGCGAATGCATTGGAAGAAGGGGAGCTAGGGATGCCAGCGGCTTTCTAATTTGCATTCCGCACTTCTCGACCACATTAGTGCCATAGCGGTTAATGACCACTACATATAGTGGCTTAAGCATTATGACAGCAATTAGCTCGTTTGTGTTACACAAGATGTGGGAATAAACCCTTATATAGGTACTACATCTTGTGGTCAAAACCCCTTTTTAGAAGTGCGGAATACGGGTCTAATATAGGTTTGAGGAGGTAATCATTATATCTTACGTAACCAACAAATCAAAAGAGCTCTTCGAGCGGAGCCTGCGGGTGCTGATTGAAGGCGTTAGCTCTCCCTCACGGGGACCGGCCAATTATGGCGAATACCCGCTCTTCATCGAGCGCGGTGAAGGTTCCTATATCTACGACGTGGATGGCAATCGCTACGTTGACTGGATGATGAGCTATGGCCTGGAACCGCTGGGCCATGCCCATCCACTCATCGTCGAAGCGGTGAACGAAGCGGTTGTCACTGGACCGCACTTTGCGGCCGCCACTGAGGTAGAAGTAGAGGTGGCTGAGCTGATCCAGCAGATGGTGCCCAGCGCTGAGCGCGTGCGCTTTGCCAACACCGGCACCGAGGCGACCATGGCGGCCATTCGGCTGGCTAGGGGTTACACCGGCAAGCCCAAGTTCATCAAATTCGAGGGACACTATCTCGGCTGGTATGACGACTTTTTGGTCAGCGTGCATCCCACGGAACCTGCCACGCTGGGTCACCGCAACGACCCGATCAAGGTCGTCGAGAGCTCAGGACTGAACCGGCACGCGCTGGATGACACCATTGTTGTGCCGTGGAATGATCTGCAAGCTGTCGAGCGGGCCATTGATACCTATCGTGGGCAGATCGCTGCTGTCATCACTGAGCCCGTTATGGCCAATATGGGCATCATTCCGCCAGAGCCTGGCTACCTGCAAGGGCTGCGCGATCTGACCCGCGACAACAACATCCTGCTCATCTTCGATGAAGTCACAACCAACCTACACATCGCGCCAGGCACCTGCCAGGAGTACTATGGCATCGAGCCCGACATCTCTACACTCGGCAAGGCGCTTGGGAGTGGACTGCCGGTGGCTGCCTTTGTCGGTCGGGCCGACATTATGGAGGCGCTAGCCTGGGGCGGCGTACTGCACTATGGGGCGCAGAACGCGTCGCGCATAGGGTTGTACGCGACGCGGGCCGGCCTGCGGGAACTGAGCCGCGACGACGGCGCGGCTCTCCGTCACGCGGAGCGCATCGCGGAAAAGCTCTGCAATGGGCTGCGCGATCTGTTTGAAGAAAGGGGCACAAAGGCGATTGTGCAAAACGTGGGGGCGATGATGCAGATCTTTTTCACCGAGCGACCCGCTATCCGCGATTATCGCGAGTTCTGTGCCTACGTTGATCAAGCCAAATTCAAGAAATTCGCGTGGACACTTTTCAAGTACGGGGTGTACATAAGTCCTTCCGCAACACTCCATTCTGTCGCAACGGCAGCGCATACCGACGAGGACGTGAGCTTCACCCTCGACGCGGTGAGAAAGGCTCTTAAGGATATGGAGCAATGAGTTTGCAGACGCCAGAGGCGTCTTGGAGGGAGAAAGTCGCCCTGATCACAGGCGGCGCGTCGGGCACTGGCTGTGGCGGAGAAAGTGTAAAGCGCTCTGCCCGCCATCTGGGATTCGGGCCTATGTCCTAGAAGTTGGAAGTATCACCTCACGGTTCGCTTATTTTTTGAGCGGTTTTCGAAATTCATTACTACTACATCTAGTGGTATCAACTAAATCGCCTACTACATGCAGACTGACGTCTTAGGTCGCGGGTTAGCGCTCGGTTGTCAGAATCAATAGGCGGTAGTTCCAGACGCAAATTACGGCAATAAGTTGACAATAAGGTACTTCTAAGGCGCCAAATCTTGGAAACTCCCTTAGAAGTGAGCGAACCAGGCGTATCACGTTGAAGGGAACTGGACGTCAGCTGCTCCAAGATGAAAAGGTATGGAAGGCATACCTCGGCGGGAGATAACCGCCAGAATGCGTTGGGAGAGCGCTGGGAATGCCGGTGACTTTGAGCGAGAAGGATAGGCGGATGCTGGATGGCGAGCATGGCGAAGCAGCCAGGCTCGCCATGTCTATTCTGGTGAGGATGGCCGAGGTCTATGGCGCCACGGAGATGATGGATGTGACCCAAGCCCACATTGACGGCTGTGGGCTGTTGAGCACGGCCAGCCTGGAGTTCGCCGAGACCCTGGCAGCGCTCGGAGGGAGGGTCTCCATCCCTACGACCTTGAACATGGTCCCCCTCGACCTCCAGAACTGGAGACGATTGGGGGTGCCCGAGGAGTTTGCGGCCAAAGCCATCAGGCTGGCTAAGGCTTATACGGATATGGGGTGTATACCAACCTGGACTTGTGCACCCTATCAAGGCTACTTAACACCTAGGTTTGGTCAGCAGATAGCTTGGGCTGAATCTAATGCCATCGTCTACGCCAATTCGGTTCTCGGGGCGAGGACCAATCGGTATGGGGACTTCATGGACATCTGTGCGGCCATAACGGGGAGGGTCCCCAAGTGCGGGCTTCATCTGAAGCCTAATCGCAAGGGGCAGCTCCTCCTGCGGCTGGTGGACATTGAGCCCGCCATATTGAGGGAAGATACTCTCTACCCGGTGCTAGGCCATCTCCTTGGGTCTCTGGCCCAGGATAAGATCCCCGTGATCGAGGGGCTGCCCGCTGAGGCAACCAGTGATCAACTGAAGGCTTTGGGGGCGGCTGCTGCCTCTTCCGGGGCAGTGGCTCTCTTCCACGCCATCGGCGTCACCCCGGAGGCAAACACTCTAGAGGAGGCCTTCCAAGGCGATGCCCCAGAGCGAATCATTGACGTCCATCTCTCCGACCTGCTGGCAGCGCGGGCGGACCTGTCCACAGCGGAGGAGGGAGCCAAGCTCGATCTGGTAGTCCTGGGTTGCCCTCACTTCTCATTCGCCGAATTCGAGCAACTCGCCGGGCTCATACAGAGCGAGGAGGCCCAGTCAATCCACCCCGGTGTCAAGTTCATCGTCACAACCAACCAGCTTGCCTATTCCCTGCTTCAGAGGAGCGACCTGATGGACGTGCTTGTGGGCTTTGGGGCCCAAATCGTCCTCGACACCTGTGTTTTCCACACGCCGATAGTCCCTCCAGATGTGAGGGTGATGATGACCAATTCGGGAAAGTGCGCTTACTACGCGCCGGGCGAGCTTGGCGTGCAGGTTGCCTTTGGAAGCATGGCCGACTGTGTGCGGTCTGCCACAAAGGGGTATGTGTGCCGGGAGGAAACATTATGGACAGAATCCTGATCGGCAGGCCAGTGATTGCCGGCTCGGCAGAAGGCATAGCTCTCGTATCCAAAGAGCCGCTAAGCTTCTGGGGTGGATTAGACGCCAGCACTGGGGAGATTATTGACCGACGCCATGAGCGATCAGGAGCGATTGTTACGGGGCGGGTATTCGTTTTCCCGCAGGGGAAGGGGTCCAGCACTAGCAGTGCTATCTTGTTGGAGAGCATCAGAGCTGGCACAGCCCCTGCAGCCATCATTAACCTCAAGGTGGATCCCATTTTAGCGTTGGGCGCTATCATCGCAGACGAGCTATACCACCAAACTGTGCCTATCGTGGTTCTGTCGGAGGAGGACTTCTATTCCATAAGCGAAGGGGATTATCTCGTCATTGAACCCAATGGGGTAGTGAGAAAAGCGAAAGCCAGCGGATCTCCCTGAGTCTCTCAGCTTGAGCCTCTGAGCAACCTAATTAGGTAGAGGTAATTTGATGGAAGCGATAAAGGGCATTATACAGGAAGCAAAAAGGATCCTTCCTCCGTGGGAGGAAGTGTCTGCTGAAGCCAAAGAAAGGGCCGAAAAGATCGAAATAGGTCAGACACTTTTTTGCAAAGAACATGGGGTGACCTCGGAGGCTGAATACAAAAGGCGGGCGAAGCAGCAAGGCAAGATAATGACCCACGCCCATATCGGGCTCAACAGTTGGGAGGAGACGAAGAGGGCTCTTCTCTACTTGGAGGAAGAGATGTCGAAGAGGGGGCTGATGGTGGACCGATATGGCCTGTGCCTGGACCGGGTCATGGCCTATCCGCCAGAAATGCGCGATTCCGTTCCGCGCGAGACGGGCCCCCAGTTGAGGTCGCTTGAGGATTGGATGGAAGTGGGACAGGTCGTGCCGATACAACCCCATGCAGGGGATTTTATGATAGGCTTCCCTGCTTCCATGATCAATACCGAAAACGCGCTGCGGGCAGGGATAACTACCATAGGAAACGTTTCTCAGTATTTCGCTCATGGGCTTCCGGGATGGGACGATGAGGTTAAGACTACCGTTGAGACGGCCAAGGCGTTAGCCGTCATGGGGAGGCTTCGTGATAAAGGCACACTGGTTCATTCTTATCTCGATGATGGATTCGGGTCGCTTTTCAACGACTATGCCGATGTCGTCGGATGGGCGTACTTGGAGAAATACATAGTAGAAGATCTCTTTGGCGCAAAACTGGCCCATTGTTTCGGAGGGGTCACTGCTGATCCCCTTATGAGGGTAGCTTGGGTTATGATCATTAAAGAGATTCACGGCGAAGACTGTCTGGGTTCAATGTGGTATGGTGATACCATTTCCTTCAGCGAGGACTTTGATAGAAACCTGGGCCTCAATGCCGAGTATCTGCTCTGGGACATAGTTGCCCAGCTTATCTGCCCCACTGGCCATGCTGTGGTTCCGTTGCCAGTCACTGAGGCGGTTCGGATCCCGTCAGCCAAGGAAATAGTGCAGGTTCATGTCCTTGCGAGGCGTGTGGAGGAGTCAGCTCGCCGCCTGGCGCCTTATCTCGATCTCACGCCAGCCGAGGCGATAAAAGACAAACTAATTGTATCTGGTAGAAAGGTTTTCGAACGCGCCCTTTCGGGCCTGGAGGCACAGGGGGTAGACATCCGGAATCCCCTGGAGATGCTCTTCGTCTTAAAGAAGATCGGTCCGAAGAGGTTCGAGGAGGAATATGGAGCGGGTGCTCCTGACCCGGCGTGGCCGCGAGGCAGGAAGCCGGTGCAGCTTACAGATGTCTTCGCAAGGACCTACAGGATGAGCCAGGCGATAATTCAGGACCTGCCCAAGGCTGCGCGGAAGGGCAAATTTAGGGTGGTCCTTGCCTCCACGGACGTGCACGAGCATGCCCTCTTCGTAATCCAAAGGGCCTTCGATGCCATGGGATTCGTACCCATAATGGCCGGTTCAGAGATGGACCCTGCTGAGATAGTGAAGATTGCATGCGATCGGTCGGCGGATGCCATCGTAGTCAGCACATACAACGGCGTGGCGCTCGAAATAGGAAAAGCCTTACGTTGTGAGCTTGATAGACTGGAATTGCGGATCCCAGTTTTTATGGGGGGAAGGTTGAATCAGGTGGTTAAGGGCAAAGCGCTTCCGGTAGACGTATCAGCCGAGTTAACAGCGCTGGGACTTATTCCGTGTCAGACAATTCCGGAGCTGCTCCATAGATTGGAGGAGACGTTCGAATGAAAAAGAGGGCTAGTTTCTTCGTCGGCCCAGAAGCCGCTCATCGGAGACAGATCTATAGAGGAGCCGGCTATACGGATGACGATTTCACGAAGCCCCATATCGGCGTGGCGAACTCCTGGACAGAGGTCTCGCCGGCCCACATGCATCTGAGACGACTGGCCGAGTCGGTGAAGGCAGGTATCTGGGAAGCAGGCGGCGTCCCCTTCGAGTTCGGCCTGTTCGCTACCTGCGGGAACATCGCCATCGGGACGGAGAACCTGAAATATGAACTGGCCATTCGCGATGTTCTGGCCGCCTCCATCGAGGTCATGGCCAAAGTTCACCTCTTCGACGGGTTAGTCCTGCTCGCATCGTGCGATAACATCATCCCTGGCCACCTCATGGGTGCGGCCAGGGTGAACCTGCCCTCGATTATGGTGACCGGCGGCCCCATGCTTGCGGGCGAATGGAGGGGAGGCACCTTAACCAGCTCGGATGTCAACGAGGGCGCTTATGCTGAATTGCCTCTAAAGCAGATCACTGAGCAGGATCTCCTTGAGATGGAGAAGCTTGCCTGCCCGGGGCCAGGGGCCTGTCCTGTGATGGGGACGGCCAATACCATGCAAATTTTGACCGAAGCTATGGGGATGGCCCTATCCGGTTCGTCCACTATACCCGCAGTCTCGGCGGATAGGTTGAGGGTAGCCAGGGAATCTGGTCGGAAGATAGTTGAGTTGGTGGAGAACAATGTCCGGCCTTCGGACATCATTGATGAAAGGGCTCTCAGGAACGCCATCGTCGTTGACGCAGCTATCGGAGGCTCGACGAACGCAGTGCTCCATATAATCAGTATAGCCAGAGAATTAGGGATACAAATAGATTTGGATCTGTTTGACAAATTGAGTAGAAAGACTCCCCTGTTGGTGTCGGTTCGCCCCAATGGTCCTCATACGGTGATTGATTTCCATAACTCCGGTGGCCTGCCTGCCCTGCTCAAGGAGCTAGGCGACCTGATAGACCTCAGTGCCCTGACGGTCAACGGGTGCACTGTGGGCGATAATATCAGCCAGGTCGGTGGGAGTCGCGGTGAGGCTATAGCCAGCCGGGACCACCCCCTGCAGCCGGAGGGGGGCCTTGCTGTTTTGAGGGGGAACATAGCCCCTAACGGAGCCATCGTTCGGACCTCTGGGGTTAAGAAAGAGATGTTAGTGCACAGGGGGCCAGCTAAGACCTTCGACAGTGATCAAGCTGCATGGAAGGCGATTATAGAGGGCAAAATCCAACCGGGCGATGTCATAGTGGTGCGCTATGAAGGGCCTAAGGGCGCGCCTGGGATGAAGGAGGTGATGCTATCCACCGATGCCTTGCATGCTGCTGGCCTCGACACTTCGGTAGGCCTGATCACCGATGGGCGTTTCTCCGGATTCAATTACGGCCCGATCGTAGGGCATATTTCGCCTGAGGCTATGGAGGGAGGGGTCATCGCCATCATCCAAGATGGCGACATGATCGAGATAGACATCCCTGCTCGCAGGCTGAATGTAGAGCTCTCAGAGGATGAGATCCAACGCCGATTGAGGAATTGGCGGCCTCCGGAGCCTAAGACGAAGACAGGGTTCCTTACTCTCTACGCGCAGATGGCGTTGCCAGCCCATCAGGGGGCTGCCATGCAGGGTTGGGATCTCGATGAGAGGAGGGCACAGATGAGGAAATCACGTTAATGCGCTGAAAAGTGGGCTTTGGACAATTCTGGAGGTCGAGCTTTCAGGCATCCCCCGGCTGAAGCCTCTATTCCTTGTAGTGGGCAGGCCGTTGTTCGAAGTCCGATGAAAGCCGCTAACAGGAGGGAGGACCGATGGAAAAATTATACGGATACGCTGGAAAGCAACTGAGAGTGATATTAGATAAAAGGGAAGTGAGGGTCGAGAGCCTTAACCCTGCTGTCATGAGGGGGTATTTAGGTGGGGTGGGCTACGCAGCCAGGCTGTTATATGACGAGCTGCGAAGGGGCATCGATCCCCTGGGCCCTGAAAATAAAATGGTTTTCGCTACCGGCCCATTGACCAGGTATGACGCCCCAGGAGGGGGCAGTATAATGCTCTGCTCCAAGTCCCCCCTGACCAATACATGGGGCGAATCGAGATGCGGGGGGAATTTCGGGCCTGAGTTAAGGAGGGCTGGGTATGACTTCATTGTGATAGATGGGAAGGCGGAGGAGCCCGTTCATTTGGTGATAAGAGATGACAAAGTAGAATTCAAGCCTGCGGGGCATTTACTGGGCAAGACGGTGTCTGAGAAGACCAAGGTTATCCGTGAGGAATTGGCTGACCCTGAGATCAGCGTGATGTGCATAGGGCCTGGCGGGGAGAATCTGGTGCGGTATGCTACGGTGATGTCTGAAGGGCGTGCTGCGGGGCGATGCGGTATGGGGGCGGTGATGGGCTCCAAGAACCTCCTCGCCGTCGCCGTCAGGGGTTCGGGGAGGATAGAGCCGGCGAAGCCTGAGGAGTTCAGGGATGCAGCCAGGGAAGCCATGAGAGCCATAAGGGAATGTCCCGACCTCCCCGATTGGAAAGAGCATGGGACCACTGGCGACATCGTAAGCTGCGACGAGGCGGGCGATTGGCCTACCAAGAATTGGCAGTCCAACTCCTGGGGGAAGGGGGAGGAACTCTATGAGCACTTCCGGCAAAGCAATCTGGTGACCAACCATGGATGTTATCGGGGCTGTCCAATAGCCTGCGGGAGGATAGTGAGGGTTGAAGGGGGCAGATATGAGACCCCGGAGCATGAGGGAGCGGAGTATGAGTCGATAAGCACCTTCACCGCATATGTGTTGAACGAGGATATGGATGCGGCTGTTCACAGCACCTGGTTGTGTAATGAGTATGGGATTGACACCATCTCCACAGGCGCTGTAATCGCTTTCGCCATGGAGTGCTACGAGAAGAGGATTCTCAGGCCGGAGGACGTGGGGGATTTAGATTTGAGTTGGGGCAATGCAGAGGCGCTCCCCAGGTTGGTGAAAATGATAGCCGAGAGGCAGGGCATCGGTGGACTGTTGGCGGAGGGGGTAAAACGCGCTGCGGAGAGGCTGGGGAGGGGGGCGGAGAGATTTGCCATTCACGGCAAGGGGCTTGAGGCACCAGCCCACGATCCC